>JAISQU010000310.1 GCA_031274005.1 Spirochaetales bacterium | reverse complement strand
TTTGAAGTCCGCGGGGCGCAATGGGATTGAAGGGGCGCGAAGCGGCCGCGCCAGCGGCGGAACCCCCGGAAAGCCCGGTTTTTTGCGGCTTTGCCGCAAAAAATGCGCACGAATGATTAGGGTTTTCATTTTGAAACCGGCTCCTTCACTATGGGTTTACGCGTAAAACACCGGATTATTCCCGCGGCAGCCTGAGGATAATCCTGCCTTCCCGTACATCCAGATCCCAGGCCGAGCGCAGCAGCATGAGAACGAGAAAAAAAGCGGCTGCAAGAAGAATAAAGGAAATAAAACCGTAACCGAATCCCCGAAGCAGGAAAAAATCATAGGCCCCGTGCAGAATGACGGCCGCGCAAAACCCCGCGGGAACAAGCGGCCTGTAGGTAAAGCGCGAGATCCCCACGCACCAGCCCGCCAGAGCCGGCGCCAGCGCGTGCAGCGGAACGGATGTAAAACTCCGCAAAACAAGGGTCAGGGGATTTTCCAGCGAAAAGAAAATATTCTCTGAAAAAGCGAAACCCAGCCCGGCCGCGAGCGCAAGGATAAGCCCGTCGGTAACACGCAAAAAAGACCTGTTTACCGAAAAAACAAGGATGACAGCCGTCTTGAGCCCCTCTTCGACAAGACCCGCCACGCCAAAGGCCCGCAGGGCGTCCCCCCCCGCGCCGGTAATCCACTTTGTATGCGGAAGAATCTCCCTCTCAATAAACCACGCGGGAAAGGCGGCGGCAAATCCCGCGGCAAACGACGCGAACACAAGCCGCAGCGAACCGCCCGAGGCGCGGGTTTTCCGCACCAGAACAGCAAGGACGCCAAGGGAAGCGAACCCCGAAAACAGCAGCGCGTAACCCACAAGAGGCACAGCTTACTCCGAAAGAGCCTTTTCCAGACAGGCAATAAAAGTCTTATTCTGCTCCGGCGTCCCCACCGTAACGCGCAGGCCGTGCGGAATGCCGAAAGACCTCAGCGGCCGTATGGTTACGCCAAGCTCCATAATCCTGCGCTCCATCTCTTTACTGTCGCGGCCCGCGTCGAGGCAGACAAAGTTCGCCTGCGTGGGATAATAGCTCAGGCCAAGGCGGTCGAGCTCTCCGTACAGATACGCCTTTCCCCGCGCGTTAACATCGAGGGACCTGCGCACAAAATCATCGTCACCCAGGGCAGCCTGGGCCGCGGCCAAAGCCGGAAGATTAACGCTGAAGGAAATCTTTGCCTTCATCAAATCGGCGGCAAGCTCTTCCCGCGCGATCCCGTATCCCACGCGCAGCCCCGCGAGGCCGTAGAGCTTTGAGAATGTCCGCATAATGAGGAGGTTGGGATACCCGGCAAGAAGCGAAACCGAATCAGGAAAATCCCGCGCGCCGGCAAAATCCGCGTAGGCCTCGTCGCTCACCACAAGCGTCCCGGCGGGAACTTTTTTCAAAAGCCCCTCAAGCGCCTCATGAGTAAAATATGTCCCCGTGGGATTGTTGGGATTACATAAAAACACAAGCCGCGTACGCCCGTCGATAAGCTCCAAAAGCGCGTCCAGGTCAAACAGGCCGCCGCGCAGGGGCGCGTACCTCATTACCCCGTCATACAAAAGCGTCACAAAAGTATAATTGGAAAAAGTCTCCCGCGCCGTTACCGTATTATCACCTGGATTGATATACGCCGCCGCCGCGAGACTCATAATCTCATCAGAACCGTTTCCCACAACAATGTTCCCCGCCCCCAGCCCGTGTTTCGCCGCCAGGGCCTCCCGCAGCCCCATGCAGTCATTGTCGGGATACAAATACACCCGAGCGATACAGTCCCGCAGGACCTCCATCGCCGCGGGCGAGGGCCCCAAAGGATTCTCGTTAGACGCAAGTTTGATGGCCCCCGCTTTAAGTTTGCCCGGAATATAGGGGGCTATCTGATTCAGGCACCGGCGAATTTTCATGGCGGCCCTAGCCTTTTTTCCCGCCGAAGTATTTATGCTCTTCCTCCAGCTCGTTCAGGACAGCCTTCAGCTTCCGTTTAACCGATACAGGCGTCGTCATGGCAAAAATAAGTTCATGAGGCTCAGGCCAGTTTTTCTTAACAAGATCAACAAGCAGGGACACCTCATCCCGGGAAAAATCGTGCAGAATAAGCGTTTTCATGTTTTCTCCTCTTCAAGTATTTCGTTCTCGGAAAGCCCGTAACTCTCATTTTCTTCGGTATTCCCCTCTGGCTCCACATGAACCATCACATCGAACACATTCTCTATCCTCCCGCGTATCGCCCGTTCCACACGCACCGCAATCCCGTGCGCCTCGTCCACCCGCATATACGGTTTGACTTCAATATCAAGGTCTATATCATAGTAGCTGGCAATCTTGCGGATCCGCGCCCTGTGCGGGTTCCCCGCGCCCTCCACCGTCCGTACCGCCTCAAAAATCGCCCGGTATAAATCCCTGTCCGTGTTCCCGTCCATAAGCTCCATATTAACCTTCCGGAAAATATCCAGCCCCGCGTGAAGAATCCACAGGCTCACCAGAAGCGCCGTAACAGGATCAAGAACCGGAAGGTCCAGCGCCACCGAAAAGAAAAGGCCAATCAGAATCGCCGCGGAAATAAACACATCCCCCTGCATATTCCGGGAATTCGCCAAAAGCATATCGCTCTTGTATCTCTTCCCGAACCAGCGCTGCGACCAGGCAAGAAGCAGCTTTCCCGCGATTGAAACCCCCGTCACCCACAAAGCCGCCGCGTGCGGAATCTCCCGCGCGGGAGCATAAAGCAGGTCCCCAACCGTCCTGACAAGAAGCTGCGCGCCCGCAAAAAAAACGATAAACGCCAGCGCCGATGTCGCGATAGTCTCCGCCCTGCCATGCCCGAAAGGATGCTCCTTATCCGAAGGCTTCGCCATATACCGCGCGACCATCAGTGTCATAAAAGAAATCACCACATCCGTCGACGAATCAAGCCCGTCGCCCACCACGGCCAGACTGTCCGCGAAAATCCCCACCCCGATTTTCGACGCCGCAAGAACCGCGTTGCCCCACAGCCCAATCAAAGACGCCCTGCGTATACCCTGCAAACGTTCGGTCATCTAAATAGTCTACTGATACATAGCCCCGGAATCAAGGGATCGCATTTCATGGCCCTGTGGTATAACCAGGACAACAGCATTATAAATAAAAAAACATTAGTTTCTTTCTTCTTGCTCCGCGTTCTCCGCGGTTAAATTTTTTCAAAGATTTGATATTGGAGTTGTTCGGAAACCCGGCCGGGTTCCTCTATAGTCTCACTCTTTGGGCCTACCGGCGCAGGCTTTGTCCTTTTACTTTGGTGCGGACAGTGTAGAGCTCAAACTCTGAACCCATAAAGAGGGTGTCCATTTCGCCGCCGCCAAAGCAGAGATTGCCGCTTACATCGGGGGTGTAGATCAGGCCCAGGATTCCGCCGTCCGGGCTGAATACCTGTACGCCGCCCTGAGCGGTCATCCATATATTGCCCAGGACATCCACTTTGATGCCGTCCGGAACGCCGGGGCCGCGCAGAACGGATTTCGCAAGACATTTCGGGCTGCCCAGAGTACCGTCGCCGAGGACATCCATGACGGTGATTTGATCAAGGCTGCTTTCCGCAAAATACATTTTGGATTCGTCGGGGGAAAAACACAGGCCGTTCGGGGTAGACAGTTGGTCGGTGGCCAGGGTTAACTGGAAATTTTCAGGATGAATAAAATAAACGTTCTGACTTTGGGGCGTGTGGGAGAAACGGCCGTGCCGGGTGGGTCTGCGCCCGAAGGCGGGATCGGTAAAGTAAATCATTCCGCTGGAGTGAACCACGACATCGTTCGGGCTGTTTAAGGGTTTACCTTTGTATTCCGAGGCAATCACCTGATAATCGCTCATATCGCGGTTCATCCGCGCGACCCGGAAGCCAATTTGCTCGCAGACGATAATGCGGCCCGCCGCGTCATAGGCCATTCCGTTGCCTATGTTTGTATTTTCCCGCATGAGTTTCGGCGCAGCGCCTTCTTTCCAGCGCCAGGTTTTTTGGTTGGTCAGCGAGCTGAAAGTCAAATCCTGTTCTTTTTCATCCCAAATGGGGCCTTCCACGAAGCCGCCGAACTCACCTATTAAACGCATTTCCTGATTCGGATCAAGTAAATTTTCAAAACTTTTATCAAAAATTTCTATTTTTAACATAGGAAAACTCCTTTTACCTTATTGGTTGTTCTGGCAAACCGGGCCGCCTTCTACAAGACGCCCCATTTTCCCGGCCCGTAATGTGGCGCTGTCGCTGTGTCCTACAATTTCCGCGGTGCGCCGGGCGGCCGTGATGAGTTTGTCAATATCGACGCCGGTTTCAATACCCATGTATTCCAATATCTGTACCAGATCCTCGGTGGCGACGTTGCCGGAGGCTCCCGGCGCGTAAGGACAACCCCCAAGACCCGCAACAGAGGAATCAAACATAAGCAAGCCGGCCTGCATCGCGGCAAGGATGTTCGCAACAGCTGTTCCGTGGGTGTTGTGGGCGTGAAAGTAATAATGAATGTGGGGGTGCGCGTCCAGCAGCCTTGAACATATATCATAAACCTGCACGGGATCGCCGACGCCGCTGGTATCGGCCAAACCAACATCCTTTATGCCCATGGAAACCATGCGGTCAACGATCATTTTAATCCGCTCATAAGGCGGCCTGCCCTCAAAGGGACAACCAAAAACCACCGCGATACCGCCGCAAATTTCCGTACTCAGTCCAAGAGCAAGACATTCTTCGAGTCTCGCGAGGGATTCCATTGTAGTACAATTGAGGTTGCTCATATTATGGGAATCCGTCGCCGACAGAGTAATTTCCACGCGCTTAAATCCCGCTTTGTGGGCGCGTTCATATCCTTTCCTGTTGGGGATAAGAGCGGTAAACTCGACGCCTGATGGTCTTTTTATTTTCGCGGCGACTTCTTCGGAATCGGCCATGTTGGGGACCGCTTTGGGGTGAACAAACGCGGTAAACTGTATGTCCTCAAAGCCGCACCGGGAAAGCAGATCAATGACTTCTATTTTGTTTTCGGTGGGCACAAATTTCTTTTCCATCTGGAAACCGTCACGGGGACCTACTTCTTTAACAACTACTTTCCTGGGTAATTTCATCATGTGGCTGACTCCTTTTAGATAATTTTTTTCTCAAGTAAATCCCTGAAAAGCTGTTCTGAAATTCCGAGTTCGCCTTTCAGGATTTCTTCATTGAAAGACCCAAGCGGTTTTCCTAAATGGCGAATTTCGCAGGGAGTTTCGGAGAACCGCGGACAAATACCGGGTACATTGATTTTGCCAAGCACGGGATGATCAAACTGCTGAATGCTGCCGCGGGCCACAAATTGAGGATCATGAAGCACATCATCCATTTCATTCGCGGGGCTGGCAGGTACGCCCGCGTCATCCAGGAGTTTGCACAGATCTTTCATGTTTAAAGCGGCGGTCCAATCATCAATGTATTTCAAAAGTTCGCTGTTATGTTGTACGCGCTCAAGATTAGTAAGAAACCGGGGATCGGTAAGAAGTTCCGGTTTACCCATAACCGGCGGCAGCCGCTCCCATGTTCTTTGGGTACTCGCGACAATAATTACCCATTTATTGTCTTTGGTACGATGAATATAGGCGGGCGAGGCTACTGAGGTAGACATGGGTTCGCGTACAGGTTTTTCACCGAATACCGAGTAACCGGTAATCTGCTGCTCCAGAATTCTGACAAGGGGTTCATAGAGGGAAACATCGACCTCCTGGCCTTTATCCTGCGCTCCCCGCGCAATCGCCAGGACAGCGCTTATTCCGCCGATTACCGCGAACATTCCCGCCATTAAATCCGCAAGGGCAACGGGAGGACTTACCGGCGCGCGGTCCGCATACCCCTGAAGCGCGGTGTACCCTGAATAGGCAGTCGCCGGGGTTCCGAAACCGGCTTTCTCCCGGTATGGACCATCCTGGCCGTATCCGGAGATACGCGACAGAACAATACGCGGGTTAACCGCTTTCATTACATCATATCCTATACCCCATTTCTCAATTGTACCCGGCCGGAAATTTTCAATAACGAGATCGGCGTCCTTGATGAGTTTCAGAAAAATGTCTTTGCCGGGAGCGGAACGCAGATCCAGCGAAATACAGCGTTTATTCCGGGCCATGGTTGCCCACCTCAGGCTTTCGCCGTCTTTCCTTGGGAGAAAAGCCCGAAACGGATCGCCGTCGCCGGGCTGCTCGATCTTGATAAGGTCAGCTCCATAATCCGCCAGGAGGGAGCCAGCAAAGGGTCCCGCCACAACATTCGCGATCTCGATAACTTTTAAAAAGGAAAGCGGCCCCTTCCTTTTGCCAGAACTGTTCATAAAAATTCCAAATCCTCCTTAGAGATTAAGCGTTACAGTATAAATACCTTCTGTCGTTCCCAGAAAAAGCGTTTGCCCGTCCCTGCCTCCCGCGCAAACATTCAGGGGAACGCCGGGAAGGGTAAGCCGCGCAAGACGCAGGCCAACGGAGTCAAAAATATGTATGCCCGCGGGGGACGCGCAGTAGAGCCTTCCGCAGCGGTCCGCGGCCATGTGCGCAGGCGCCCCGCAAGGGAATTCCGACGCAAAGGCCAGGGTGCGCAAACGCGCGAGCCTCGCGTCGTGTTCAAAATCCAGCATATGCACGCAGCCGTCCGCCTTGTCGGAGAGATAAAAAATATTCTCATCCGGCGAAAGGGCGATGCACACGGGATCGAGACCTTCATGAATATAGGCTTTCATAACGCCGAAACTTTCCGGTAAAACGTAATACACGCCGGACGGTTCCGCAAAGTAGAGAATGCCGCAGGAGTGAGGGGCAACACTAACCGGCGTTAATTTTTTTCCGGCTATATCGCCCGCGAAACGTACGGCTTGTTCCTCATGCCAGCGCGCCAGCGAGGCGGAGGCGGCCTCAACGCCAACAAGCCGGTCACAGCAATCGCGAACAAGGCAAGTCATTCTAGAGAATGCGCAAGCATCCTCTTTCTCTCCGGCTGTTTCTGTCCACACAAACTTTTTGCCGGTATTTGCGTCAACATAATCAAGCCGGCCTGAGCGTGCGGACCAGCACAAGCCTCCGGGCTGCGCCGCAGATATTTTGCGGAGCTGCTGGTGATTATCCAGCAGATGGTAAAATGTACTGTGGTAATAGTGAATTTGCAGCATAGAGTTCTCCTTAATTACAGCCCCCA
Organism: Spirochaetales bacterium; assembly: GCA_031274005.1. Classification (GTDB taxonomy): domain Bacteria; phylum Spirochaetota; class Spirochaetia; order DTKZ01; family DTKZ01; genus JAISAF01. The sequence goes on along the minus strand of JAISQU010000310.1, from coordinate 4,708 downwards.
GAGATTAGGCAGGAAGACTGAGATTTCCGGGAAAAACAGCATAACAAGCCCCGCAGCAACACCGGTAACCGCGAATCCCACGATTTCCCGGGAAATTGTGTGCAGGGGAACATTGGAAATCTGCGCCGCGGGATAAAGATTCCCCGCCACAGGCGGCGTAATCATACCTATTGCGACCGCTATAACCAGTATGACGCCAAACCATGTAGCCTCATATCCCAATCTGAGCGCTGTGGGCAGAAGAAGCGGAACAAAAAGATATGTAATTGATATGCCGTCCAGAAAGAAACCCGCGATCAGCAGTATGACAAAAATCATCAGCACAACAATGGTCGGATTGGTCGAAACGCTGAGCAAAAGACTGGTAACAACTTCGGCAACGCCTGCAAATGTTACAAGCCAGGCCATTACGCCTGCCCCCGCACTGATAAGCAGAATCATGCCTGCGCCGTTAGTGGAACTGATCATAATGTCTATAAGCTGCGGGCCTTTAATTGTTTTATAAATAAACACTCCAACGAGTAAACTGTATATGGCAGCTACAGCAGCGGCTTCGGTAGGAGTAAAAATACCGCCATAAATTCCACCGAGGATAATGACAGGAGACAAAAGCCCCCAGAAACAGCCCCCAAAGGCGGTCAGTTTTTCACGCCAGCCGCAGCGTCCTCTTCCCTTGATGCCATGCCGCAAAGAATAGATAAAGGTATAAATACAAAAACAGCCGCCCATAATAATCCCGGGAAGAATACCGGCGGCAAACTGCCGCCCTACCGACACGCCGTCAGCCACAACCCCATAGACGATAAAAGTAATACTGGGGGGTATGATAACGGCAATGCCTGAAGCCGCGGCAACCAGAGCCCCCGCGAAGGCAGCCGGATAATGAGACTTCACCATAAGGGGAACCAGAACCGGGCCGAGGGCCACCACCGTAGCCGGGCCGGAACCGGAGATCGCGCCCCAAAAAGTTACTACAACAACAGACACAATACCTATTCCTCCGGGAATGGATCCGACCATCGCCTCTACAAACCTGACAATCCGGCCCGAAATACCCGCCTGATCCATTACATTTCCGGCAATAATGAAAAAGGGAATAGATAATAACGCTATTGAGGAAACCGAAGCTTCCATAATGTCGGCAAACATGGCCGGCGCCAGTCCGCATAAAAGCAGCGTGAGGATTGAAGAAAGGCTCAGCGCAATCGCAATGGGAACCCGAAGGATCATTAACACGAAAAAGACACCCAATAAGAGGGCCCCAACAATGTGTGCGTCTATCATAGGGGGCCGCCTTTCTCATTTTTGGAGCGAAAAGCCCGCACGGAAACCTGAGCGGTACGAATAATGTAAGCCGCCGCACCCATGGGGATACCCGCGGAGAATATCCAGCGGGGGGCATTGTTAAGATTGTTAATTGTGTTATTATATTGAAAATCGTTTATAGTTTTGACCAATCCATAATATAAAAGCAAAGAAAAAAGAAAGATGCTGACCACTGTCGTAAACAGTTCAACATATTTCTGATACTTGCGGGGAATTATGTGATCGGTAACCAGGGTAAAAGCAATATTCATTTTACGAAAACACACCGCAGGGGCGCCCAGAAAAGTAACCCACGGGAAAAGGCTGGTCAGCAGAGAGTCCGTAAAAAGTATGGGGAAGTTGATGGTAAAACGGGACACAACATTGACAAAGTAAAGTACCAGCATAAGAATAAGGACGACGGACACAAAATACTCTTCCAGTATGTACTTTCTTTTTTTTCTTTCTTCAGGCATATTTCGCTCCTTGTGGTATCCGGCGGACAGGATGCCCGCCGGAAACAAAATCTCATGTTACTTGAGCCGGTTCCAAAATATCGCTGTGCGCATTTTTGCTCCGCAAAAACCGGGCTTTTCGGGGGTTCCGCCCCGGCCTGCGGCCGCGGCCGCTTCGCGCCCCTTCAATCCCTTGCGCCCCACGGGTTTTCGTAGTTTTGGAACCGACTCACTTACTTCTTCACCGCGCGTTGAGCAAAATATTTACGAATTCCTGATCATAGGTTTTGAGTAAATTGGCAATCGTCGCTGAATCAGGACCCATAACGGTTTTCCACTCCTCACGCTCGGCGGGAGTCATCCTGTGAACGACTACGCCATAATCTTCTACAAATTTAAGGTTTTTTTCCATACTGTCCCGGTTTGCCTGAACCTGACCGGGGCCATATATGTCAAAGAGTTGAGTTATCAGAGCCTGATCGCCCGCGGGAATGCTGTCCCAAAGGGTTTTATTCATTACACAGGAAAAAGCGTTATAGGAATACTGACAATAAAGCAAATATTTCTGCACTTCATAGAGCTTATTTGCATAAAAAGCGCCGGAAACCCCGTTCTCCTCACCATCTACAACACCCTGCTGCAGCGCGGTGTACAACTCGCTCAGACTCATATCAACTACGCTCGCCCCCGCGGCGACAAAAGCTTCGGAAACAAGATCATTCGCCGCAACGCGCATTTTAAGACCCCGCATGTCCTGCGGATGAACCAGTTCGCGCTTGCTGTTGCTTATTTCGTTCCAACTGTTCTCCATCCATCCAAGGAAATAAAAATTGCTGGCCGCGCATCTTCTCCTGAAATAATCCATAACTTCTTTGGAATTTAGCACCCTGTCAACCTGTTCGGAACTATCAAAAAGAAATGGCGTAGTAGGCAATCGCATCTCGGCGACATAACCGCTCAAAAGAGGCGAACCGAAAGCTCCAAGGTCTATTGTACCTTTTTGAATCATATCCACGGCCGTCATCATATTGCCGTTGGCAAGCTGCGAGGTGGGATAGACCCTGCCGTTTAAGCGCCCACCGGTTTTCGCTTCGAGATCGGCAAACAGTTTGGTCCAATACTCGACCGATAAATGCGTTTGCCCCAGAGGGGTTGTCAACTTGAAACTGTACTTGAACTCAGGCGCGGACGAGGATGCCGCTCCGGCCGGTGAGGATGAGGGGCCTCCGCCGGAACAGGCGGACAACATAAAAGCCGCCAGCAGCACGATACAGGAAACAATTCTCAATTTCTTCATTTTAACTTTCTCCTTTAACTTGTTTTTTTCGTCAAATATTTTCTTAAAATATTTTCGCCTGTTCATATCGGGCGAACTCTTCGTCGCTGAGGCCCAGAGTCTCTTCCAAAATTTCTTTGGTATGCTGACCGAGCAGAGGCGCAGGAATTCTGTACTGCACAGGAGTACCGCTGAGCTTGATCTGATTACCGGTAATTTTCAGCTTGCCGGCAACCGGGTGTTCCATATCCACAAACATTTCCCGTGCGCCCGCGATATGCGGGTCTTTAACAACCTGGTCGATACCGTAAATTGGCGCTGCGGGTACGCCTTTTTTGAGAAGCAAATCAACCGTTTCCTCTACGGTATGATCTTTTAGCCAGTTTTCCATGATCGGCTTGAGGGCCGCATGATTTTCTACCCGCAGCGGATTAGAAGCAAAGCGCGGATCTTCGGGCAGCATCTCAAGCCCCATAACCGCACACATAAGTTTGAAAAGTTTATCATTCGCGGCGCCTATTACCAGACTGCCATCCTTTGCCTCAAAAGAATCATAAGGAAACGAAGCTTCGTAACGGTTACCGATTCTTTGAGGAACACGTCCCACAACCAGATAAATCTGATTAATAATTTCCAGAGCGGAGACGATGGAATCTACCAGCGCCACATCAACTTTTTGCCCTTCACCGGTATTCTGTTTGGATATATATGCCGAAAGAACGCCTACGGCAAGACTAATCCCGCCCATAACATCGCCGATAGCGGTTCCGCTTCGGGTAGGAGGACCGCCCGGCCATCCGGTTGTACTCATAAGGCCGCCCATAGCCTGACCGATAATATCGTAGCCCGGACGATCCTTATAAGGGCCGAAATGCCCAAACCCGGAAACACAGCCGTAAATAATGGCGGGATTTATCTTCCTGAGATCTTCATAACCAAGGCCCAGGCGCTCCATTACTCCGGGCCGATAATTCTCAAGCACGATGTCGGCTTTCGCAATCAATTTTTTAAAAACTTCCTTGCCTTCCGGAACTTTCAAATCCAGCGTCATACTTCGCTTATTGCGGTTCAGATTCATATAGTAAGCGCTTTCCCCGTTTACCTGCGGATAATGCGCGCGGCTGTCATCGCCTGTACCGGGTTTTTCAATTTTAATAATATTCGCCCCCAAATCCGCCAGAAGCATAGAACAGTATGGCCCGGCCAATACACGAGTCAAATCAACTACTGTTACGCCGTTTAGTGCACCCTTTGTCAAAATCAACCACCTCTTCATAAAAAATATCAGAGTTGTTCGGAAACCCTGCCGGATCTCTCGCAAATCTGTTTAAGCAATCTTAGCATTACATTCCAGAACTAGTAAAGAAAAAATTGCCTGATTTGCAATGATTTCTAATCGAAGCGGCTTTTTTTTGCAAAGCGATTCATTTTAAATAACAGGTACATCTACACGCAAATTGGAGAAGATTTTATAAATAGAGTCTGTCTATAAAGTACCTAAAAATGAATAGAATCTGGCCAATCCGGGTCTTAAAAATACAGCCGGGCATGAATCTGAGTATTCCGATGCCATCCGGCCAGGCAATCCGGTAATATTCGGGCACGCAATCCGGAAACATCCGGCCGGTGATTCCGGAAACACCCGGCCAGTGAATCCTGCCGTATCCGGGCA
>JAISQU010000136.1 GCA_031274005.1 Spirochaetales bacterium | reverse complement strand
GAAGCGGAAATCCTTTTGGCGCAGCCAAAAGATTGGAGCGAAAAGCCCGGTTTGCGGCGTTTTACGCCGCAAATGCGCCCAAATTCCGAATTATAAGGAGATTTTGAACAGGCTCTAAGGCAGGTTTGCGGGCGCACGGCTTCGCCGAAATAGCTGTAAAATCATGAGAAATCAGACGGTGTTTCCATGTTTTTATGGAATTTATCAAAATTCGCGTTAAAATTCTATGCTATTCGCTTTTAAAGTCTTGATTATTCCTTAATAATAGTTTATTTTCCTGTCTATTCTATCCTGGAGGTTTTCATGATCGCAATAAAACGCACGGGAGCGGAAGTTATCATAGACGCGATGCAGCAGCAGGAAATCGAGTATATTTTCGGCCTGCCGGGGGGCAACGTTATTCCCCTGTTTGACGCTCTTGTGGATTCGCCTATCAAATTTGTGCTTACCCGGCACGAGCAGGGCGCTGTTCACATGGCGGACGGCTACGCGCGGGCGTCGGGAAAAACGGGAGTGGTTCTTGTAACATCGGGGCCGGGGGCGACCAACGCCATCACCGGACTGTTTACGGCGCACATGGATTCGGTTCCGCTTGTCGTTATCTGCGGGCAGCAGTTGACAGACAATCTGGGCATGGACGCTTTTCAGGAGGCCGACATTTCGGGCATATCCTATCCTGTGGTAAAGCATTCCTACCTCATAAAGGATCCGCGGGATATTCCGCGCGTCATGCGGGAGGCTTTTTATCTGGCGAACTCCGGCAGACCGGGGCCTGTTCTTGTGGATGTTCCCAAAAATGTGTCCGGCGCGCTTATAGAGGCAAACCAGAATGAGGAGATGCACCTGCCCGGCTATGTTATTCCCCGCGAGGGCAGCGCCGAAGCCATAGAGCAGGCGGCCGTTCTTCTGGAGCAGGCCCGGCGGCCCGTTATCATCTGCGGGCAGGGGGTCGTTATTTCCGGCGCGGAAAAGCAGCTTCTGTATCTGGCGGAAAAGCTGCGTATCCCCGTCGCGACGACGCTTCTGGGCAAGGGCGGTTTTCCCGAAACCCACGAACTGAGCCTGGGGATGCCCGGTATGCACGGAACCGCGTACGCGAACAAGGCTCTGGACGCCTGCGATCTTATCCTGGCCGTGGGTTCCCGCTGGGACGACCGTATAGTGGGGGACAAGGCGAAGTTCTGCACGCAGGCGCGGAAAATTCACATAGACATAGACCCCGCCGAAATCGACAAAACCATAAAAACCGACTGCCATATCATAGGGGACGCGAAACTCATTCTTGAAAACCTGAACGCCATTTTGCGGCGGGGCGCTACGGAAGACTGGATAAAACAGGTAAACAAACTCAAGAAAAATTTCCCCTTGGGATACCGCAAAGAAGGCAAACTCAAGGCCCAGCACGTGATAGACGAAATCTGCCGCCTCTGCGAAGGCAAGGCCGTCATAGCAACAGATGTAGGCCAGCATCAGATGTGGGCCGCGCAGTTCTGCAAAACCGATTACCCGCGGCACTGGATTTCCTCCGGCGGAGCGGGAACCATGGGCTACGGGCTTCCCGCCGCGATAGGGGCGCAGCTTGCCCGGCCGGACAAAACCGTTATAGCCATAGTCGGCGACGGAGGCTTTCAGATGACCCTCTGCGAACTGGCCACGGCCTTTGTTCAGAAGCTGCCCATAAAGATCCTGCTCATCAACAACAATTATCTGGGTATGGTCAGACAATGGCAGAACATGTTTTACGACAACCGCCTCTCCGGCGTAGACCTTGAAGGAAATCCCAATTTCGTTAAACTCGCCGAAAGCTACGGCTGCAAAGGCTTCAGGATTAAAAGGAGCGCCGACGTACGCCGCGTCCTGCGCGAGGCCCTGCGGTATTCAGGCGGGCCCTGCATCATAGACGCCGAAGTAGAACAGCACACCAACGTATTTCCCATGATTCCGGCGGGCGCGGGTTTTTCGGACATGCTGCTGGAACCGCCCAAAGAAAAACTCGACAAACCCAAAGGAGGAACCTGATGGACGCGGCTCAAAACGGCCAGACAAAAAAACACACAATAAGCCTTCTTGTCAGCAACAAACCCGGAGTGCTTATCCGCATTTCCCTGGTATTCGCGCGGCGCGGCTACAACATCGACAGCCTCGTTGTCTCCGCCTCCCAAAACCCCGCCTTTTCCATGATGAACATCGTCGCCACAGGAGACTCCCAGACCCTCGATCAAATACTGAAACAACTCAACAAACTCGTGGACGTTCTGCACGCCCGCGACCGCACAGGCGAAGACATCATCGAAAGGGAACTGGCCATCATAAAACTGCGCTGCACAGCGCAAGTCCGCACGGATATTCTGCAAATCGCCAAAGCCTTTTCCTGCGACATCGTGGACCTCTCCGACACATGCGTAACCTTCCAGGTCTCCGGCAAAACAGAAAAACTCGACGCCGTAAACAAAGTCTTCGAACCCTACGGCATCATGGAAATGGTGCGCACAGGAAAACTCCTCATGGCGCGGGGAGAAGAGGCTACAGCGTAATTATTATAGAGAGAAGATGCACAGGTGGGGGGCGCGCCCCCCTGCGCTCCAAAGGTTGGCGGGGGCCGCCAACGCTTTTCCGCTGCCCCCCCTGCGGGGCGCATACAATAACGCGGCGGCTGAGCCCTCAAAAATCGGCTGCGCGCTTTCTCTCAGCCCCGCAACGCCCCGGCGCTCGGTTTACAAAAACTAAAAAAGTTTAAACCCCAGGAGCCTGCATTCAAGCGGGCCGTTTTTGAGGGGTACGCGGCAAAAGGGGCGCAGGCCTATGCGCTTTATCGCCTCCAGATTGGCGCTGAACATCCAGGCGGTCCAGCCTGTGTATTTTCTTTTGAAAGTATCGCCTGCGCGCGCGTACAGGGCCAAAAGCTCTTCGCTGTGCATGCGTTTTCCGTAGGGGGGATTCATGATGATGTATCCCGGCCCGCCCTCAGGCGCGGGGGCGTCCTCAAATACGGCGCGGGTAACGGAAATCTGTTGTTCCAGCCCGGCCCGCCGTATATTGCCGGCCGCGATTTCCACGGCTTTCGGGTCGCTGTCCGCGCCGGTGATTGCCGCCGGAATCTCCCGCCCGTGGGAAAGCTCCTCCCGCCGTATGCCGTCCCACAGTTTGGGCTTGTATGTCTTCCAGCCCATAAAGCCGAACTTTTTCCGCAAAGCCCCCGGGGGAATCCGCGCCGCCATCATGCCCGCTTCGGTAAGGAAGGTGCCCGAACCGCACATGGGGTCGTGCAGGGCCAGGGACGCGTCCCAGCCGGTAAGAAGAATGATTCCCGCGGCAAGGACTTCGCTTAAAGGCGCTTCGGTTTTTTCCAGCCTGTAGCCGCGGCGGTGCAGGGAGTCCCCGGACGCGTCCAGGGACAGGACGCAGCGCGTATCGTGAATAAAAAGATTTATCCGCAGGGAGGGGGCTTCGGTATTGACCGCGGGACGGCGGCCGAATTTTTTTGAAAAATAATCGGCCACGGCGTCCTTGACCTTGAGGGCGCAGAAGCCGCCGTGCGTAAAGGCCGGGGATGATACCGCGGCGTCCACCGCGAAAGTGTCGTCCGCGCCTATGTATGTTTCCCAGGGAAAATCAAAGGCCGCCTCGTAGAGCCCCGATGTGCGGTCCGCGGTAAACTCCTTTACCGGAACAAGAACGCGCAGGGCTGTTCTCAGGCACAGGTTCGCTTTGTACAGAATATCTTCGCCGCCGCGGAAGCTGACCGCCAGATGACCGCATTGAATGTCCCGCGCGCCAAGGGCCTGCAGTTCCGCGGCGAGAACCTCTTCCAGTCCGGGGAGGGTTTTCGCCGTCATGGCAAACATATCCGCGCCGCCGTTCACGGCTGGTCCTCCGGAAAGTCGTAGTGTTCGGGAACAATAAAGTATTCGATTCCGAGATATTTTTCCCCCGCGTAGACGGGGCTCTCGCGTATCATCCCTTCCATGCGGACGCGGTTTCCCTGCAGGGAATGCAGAGCCCTGCGCGCCGGCGAGCTTTCATCCACTATGTAAGCCTTTCCGTCGTCGGCGCTTACAAGAAGGCGCGCGAAAGGATCATTGCCCACCAGCCGGATAATCCCCGAAATCTCGGCCCTGCGTTCCGGCGGCTTTGCCGGTTTTTCCGCCGAACCAAGGGCATACAGGCCGGGACAAACAAACAAAACGCATATGACCGGCAACAGGCGCCGCCGGCTCACCGTACGCGCCGCCGTCATTTTGGCAGCCGGAACAGGCGGTCTATGGGCCGGGGTTTTTCGGGCAGGGACGGCGCGAGCGCCTTTTCCGTAACGCCTGAGGCTGCATGCGGCTCCGGGGCGTAGGCCGCGGCCGGGATGGCCGCGTCAACCCGCTTCCCCTCCTCGTTAACATTTGTGTTGAGAACCAGAAGATGGGGATCGAGCTTTTTGTACGCAATATCTCTCGTATTGGATGGGGCGGGTTGCGTAGTCGCCATATAAATTCCCTCGCCGGGAGACAACTTGTAGGCAGTAGCGCCGCCGGATATTTGCGGCGATTTTGGCGACAATTTCCCTATATCACTATCGCCTTTATAACCATAGATGCCGGATGAGTCACAGCGATAATTTGCCTCAAACCAGTTTTGAAGAATTTCCGGCCAGCCGTTTCCCAGTGCGTCTCTCACCGCGTCGGGAATAGCCATCGCGTCCATATTGGGGTTCTTGAATATTTGTTTGTAAACACCCGTTCCCGCGTGTATGCGCAGCCACTGAAAAAACAGATAAACAGTCGCGTAACTTGAGTAAGCGTCCTTCGCGTAGCTTGGCGTCCAGGTCACGAAATTGACGCCCCTGCGGATATCCTCTTCCCGATCATCTTTGTAGTGAGTGATTTTATCTTTGACATGGCCCCCCAGGTATAAATACTCCGCTGCGGAGGAAAGGCCCTCGTTTATCCAGGTGTCAAACTCGTTTTGCCCCCCTTCTATATACGTCCGGTTAAAATTGACAAGATGCTGAAACTCATGGGCAAGGGTCATGTTGAAGTCTTGAGTTCCGGGATCGCCGGGATTCGTATCCATGAAAATCATGTCGGCATTATTGCTGCGCGGGTAAGCGGGACCCGAAAGAGAATGGTAAGGATGGAAGTATCCGGCGATATAACTTCCTCCCGCGGACGGGGAGTATCCGTCGATAATATCCAGCAAAAGAATGGTGATTTTTCCGTTTTTATCCACATCGCTGGGGCCGCCGAAATTGCCGACAATAAGGTTGTACACCTTGCTTTCAAATTCATTGGCGACTTCATTGGCGACGCTTTGGGCTTTATCCTTCCAGCGTGTTTGTTGATCTTTTGCTACATACACTTCGCAGTACTCGGTTACGGCCAGCGGATCGCCGACCGCAACAGGATACCACTTATCGTCGGTCATTCTCTGTGCCCAAAAGCTTCCGGGGGGCAGAGTTCCCTCTTCGTCGGCGTTATGCCGGCAGCCCGTAAAGGCAAAAAGGCAACAGGCAAGAAAAACAAATACAACTTTTTTTCCGGCCGCCCATCCTGTTTTTTTTCGATTCATACTGCAAATATACTCAATACCGGCGTCTTTGGGAACACATGATTTCCCCAGGAACCTGTGGGACTTTCGGAGGCGCTAGTACCTTGATTACACTAAAGACACAGATAAAAACCGCGGAGAACGCTGAGATCGCAGAGGAAGAATGAAGAAACAAATGGTAAAAAAGCCCGTTCCCGCCTTGCATGTACTGTTTTCTCCTATT
>JAISQU010000104.1 GCA_031274005.1 Spirochaetales bacterium | reverse complement strand
TACCAGTTGATAGAATTTTTATGCAGAATATGACGAGAATCTCGCGTTTGACTGCATAAATATACGAAAAAAGACTATGCTTTTCTAGTTTTCGGACAGCCTGGGGGGGGGCAAGATATTAAACAGGCTCTTAGTCTTCCGCGTAAACGCTCGCGCCCTCCTTTTCCGCAGTGATGAAAATTCTAAAAAACTCCGCCGGCCGCGTAATAGCCACCCCGGCTTCGAAGGCCAGAATTCCCCTGTCGATATTCTCCTGGGGGTTGAGCTCTTCGTCACAGCGGACAAAGAAAGCCTGCTCGGGCGTTGTACCCGCGAGGCAGCCTTCCATCCATAACTCCAGAAGGAACCCCGACACCTGGCGCACAAGGCGCTTGCGCAGCTCTCTGGTGTTTGGTTCAAAAACAGCCCAATGCGTCCCCTTTTTGATGCCCTGCGAAATACTGGTAAAGGTGCGCCGCACGTTGATATAGCGCCAGGCCGGTTCCGCGCAAAGCGTCCGCGCGCCCCAGATTTTAATGCCCGCGCCGGGAAAATATTTCAAAACATTGACCCCGGCCGCGTACAAAAGTTCCTGCTCCGCGGCGCTGGGGCGCTTCGCAAGAGAAGCCGCGCCCTGCACCGTAACATTTGCCGGCGCGTGATATATTCCCCTGCCTGAATCGGTCGCCGCGATACAGCCGCATACGGCCCCCGAAGGCGGAATGCGAACCGTTTTCGCGCCGCCGGCGTCAAGCGGATCCAGCGCGTCTATCGCCGGATAGTACAGGGCCGCAGCGGCCGTAGCGAACCTGCGCGCCCAGAGAATGGCCTCGCCGGTTTCACAGCGGGGAGGAGTGTCCAGAACCGCGAAGCGGCCGGGAAACCTTTCCGCCTGGCTGACCATGGCGGCCTGCACCGCAAAAAAAGCCTCTTCTTTTTCTTCCCCGCTCCCGCCCGCCTGCATGAGAAGCCAGGCGGCGTCCGGGCAGGCCACAAGAGCCACATCATCGCGGCACTCAAGCGCGCCCAGACCGCGGTAGTCGCCGGGGCCTTTGTAGAAGCCGATAAAATCTCCCGCGGACATTTCCGCTATACCGTCCGCGCCGCCCTGCGCCCGAATCTCAAAACATTCTTTGGGAAGTCCTTTCGCGCCGTCATTCTCTACGCAGCAGAACCGCGAACGGCTGTTTATATACGGAACAAACCAGCGGCCGGACGCAGGGTCAAGGGAAAGATTAAGATAGGTTTCTGTTTTGCGTTTGCAGGAAAGACTTAGGGAAAACGCCTCCGCGCGCGGGCCGCCTGAACGCGGGCCTTCATGCCAGATACGCGCGCTGATGTGATTGCCCCAGACCCCGGGAGATTTTGCCCTGAACGCAAGCTCTCCGCCGCCGCAGCATACGGCGCTAAGCCGCGCGCGGCGGGCCGCCTCTTGGTTTGCAGCCCGCACAATGAGGCAGCGGCTGCCGCCGCATTTGAAGAAGCTGTATACGGAAAGGGGCAGGCTGCCGGGGGTGTCGAAACCGCCGAAAACAGCGGCGTACGCGTCCCAGCTTTCGATTAAAACAGGTTCATGCAAAGGCCCCCTCTCGGCGATACCCACAAAGCCTGTCAGGCACCGCGTATCCATGCGCAGGGAACTCAGGGCGTATTTTTGCTCCTCCACATACACGCCGGGCGCGGCGGGTTCAGCCATTTTTCACCTCCTTTGATTTACGTTTTTTGGGTGGAAGATATTTGCAGAAGGGGCACTCGTCCCAGGAGTCTTTCATCCTGCGTTTGCAGACGGGGCAGCGGCGGCGGGTTATGCCCATGCGCTTTCTTTTTCGTATACGAAATACGATATGCAGTACGATAATACATACGATAAACATTAAAGCCCCGCCGGCCGCCGCCCATTTGACCCATCGGGGAAGAGGGTTTTTTACCGCGGTAAATGTCTTTGACCCCTTGCCCTGGGCGTCCCTCTCGTTGATGGTGAGCTCCAGGGTATGGGGGAGGTCGTCCGCAGCCAGACCCTTCACCTCCAGAGCGATAACATAGCACTGGGTAATCGCGCGGTGAATTTTATTCAGGCTGTCGGGAATGTCTTTCAGGCTGCGCGCGTAGATATAAGCGCCGCCTGACCTGTCGGCCGTTTCATTCAAAACTGAAAGACTCTGCGTATTGAGCACCCGTATACCGGCCGCGTACACAGGCAGCTCAGATTCGCTCAGCACCGCGTCCAGTTGTTCCTTGCTGAAGCGGCTTCCCTGATCGCGGCCGTCTGAAATAACGATAAGAGCCTTACGCCGCGTTGTTCTGCGCGCGGCGCGGCGTAATACCGTAATAAGCGAATCATAGAGCCGCGGCTGGCCCAGGGTTACGGGCGCGCCGCCCACAAGAGCGGTGTCCACATCCGCTTTTTTTTGTTCCTCAAAGAGAGCCGCGGCATCCTCCCCTATCGTGTACACAGACAGCGTATCCTCATCCTTCAGTCCGTCAATAAACCGAAGGATAGCCGTTTTCTGAAGCTCCAGCGGCTCGCCCTCCATAACGCCGCCGGCCGAAAAGAGTATGGAATAATCGATAGGTTCCTCGCGCATGGAAAAAGGCGCTATGTTCGCCTCCCCTTCTGCCTCAAGGGAATCAACGCGGAATTTGAACAGCCCCGGCGAAAGACCCGCGACAGGATCGCCCTTGTCGTTTTCGACAGCGGCGTAGGCCGTTATGTCGGGAAAATCCCGCGAAATAATCTGATCCAGCCGTATCGTAAGCCGCGCCTTCTCCTGCGCCGAGAGGACGGCTGACGCCACCAAGAGGCAGGCCGCCGCGCATATAAAAGATTTTCTGTTCATACATCCCCTTACAAAAGTTTTATTTTGAACACAGCCTCGCCCATCCCGATAAGGTCTCCGTCTATCAGCGTGGATTTTACCGTTTCTGTGTTGTTCACCCGCAGGGGCGGGCCGTTGCCCATATCGACAACGGTGCAAAGGTCCTGAATGGCCAGATACGCGTGCTGCCGCGCGAGCTTTCCGTCCAAAATGCGGATTTCGCTGCCGGCGCCGCTGCCGATAAAAGACTTGCCTTCGTGGATGGCGTGCACATCCCCCGAAGCGCCGTTTTCCTTAATGCGCACAAGCCAGCCCCGCAGGGGGGCAAGACACACGGGGCAGTGTTTCCAGGAGGGATCCATGATGTGACCTTCCTTACAGTATTTGAAACCCATCGTTCCTCCTATAAAACCTGGTACGCCCAGATTGTTCCCGAATTGTCGCGGCCCTTCTCGCCTATGGAAAAACTCACAACAGGGGAACTGCCCGTGATTTCGCCCTCGCCGAAGGCCACAAAAAGATTTCGCCACCTGTGGCGCGTGTCCGTGCCTTCCACATTCAAAACGCGGAAAACAGTATCGTCGAGGGTGACCTTAACGGCGTAATTACCCTGATGAATGTCGGTGCGCCTGATGAGCAGCAGCCTGCGGCCCCTTATAATGTTGCGCAGGCGAAGGCGCATGGCGCCGCCTATCCAGCGTTTGACCGTATCATGCACAAGGGTTCCGTCAGGATAAAAGAAAGCCTCGTTCGACGTGGAAGGATGATCTCCTGTAAGCCCGACCTCGTGGGCGTCAAGAGATTCCTGTGAAGCGAGGTTCACCGAGTCAACGAGGGTGTAGCGCTCCTCCCCAAAAAGCAGGATGTGCGGCATGGCGTAGCTAAGATACGCGATGTCCTGGCCTGAGATTTCTTTTGTAACGAGGGTTTGACGCAGACCCTTCATCACCGCCTCGTGGGCTTTCAGAATGCGGCCCAGCTCTTCGTAGCTGCCCGCGTAGGTTTTCAGCCTGTCGCCGAACTCGTACATGGCGGCGCGCGCGGCCTCGTAACTGTTTTTCGTTGTCCACAGCCGCCCCGCTTCCTCGTGCTCGCGCTCATACTCGGCAATCTCGAAAAGAATCTGATGATCCAGATCGAAAAAGGGCTGTAAAAGGTGGATAACATCGTCAAAGAAAACTCCGCAGGCGAGCGTGATCATCTTCGCGCTCAGCGCCGTTGTTTGCAGGCTGCGCAGACAGGCCAGGGGGAGGGCCTCGCAGCCCGAAGCCCCGACGCCGCGGGTATAGTCCAGAACGTCAATAATGAATTTTTCAAGGTAAGCGGACACGCCTTTTTTTACCCGCGAGGCCCAGGGCACAAAACGGTAATCAAGGGTGTTGGTTCCGGGGTCGCAGAAATCATCGTTGTTGCGTATCTCGCCGATGGCCCCGCCTTCTTCTTCGGCCAGGGCGACGCGGGCAAGCTCTATTTCCAGTTCCGGTTCGCGGATTTCGCCCGCGATGTCGAGCTTCGCCGTTTCCAGGCGCTTTCTGTAGCCTTCAAGGTCGGCGTTCTCCGCGCTGCGGGAAAACTCCTCAAAGCGCTCATCATAACGCATAAGCACATACACCGTCGCGGGCAGCCTGAATTTTTTCGGGTCAAGCACAAGAGCCTGGGGTTCGTAGAGAAACAGCGGCCTGCCTTCCCCGTCTATGGCCGCGCCGCGGGAAACAAGAAGCGTTAAAAGCCCGCCTTTGGTTTTTTCCGCCTGCACATGCAGCGAATCCAGATACCCGGAGATAACCCCGAAACCGTGAAAGAGGCGGTTGTAAAGTTTTTCCTTCGCGAAGTGATAATCCCCTATGGAATTCCAGTACGCGGGCCCCGCCTGAAGGCCGGGAAAAAAATTTGCCCGCATGAAGGGTTCGGGGTTTTCGCTCATGGCCGTGTCCTCCTTCATATAAAAAATCCGTCTTCGCCGTTTAAGTATGTGTCCTCGCGTATCGCGGTTATTTTTCGCCGCTTTTTCGCGGGCCGCGCGAAACTGATATAGCAGACCGTATGCGCGGGCTTTTCCCTTTGCGCGATAAGCGACAAGCGCCGCAGAAGATCGTCGGAAAACTTTTCGCGGGGGACGGGAAAGTGAATCGTAAACGAGGAGCTTTGTTCTTCCGCCTCAAAGATGCGCTCGGGGTTTTCGTCTTCCGCGCGGATGCTCATACCCGCATGGGAAGCCCGGGGAAACTCCCCCTCTATAAGCTGCGGCGTGACTCCGCAGACTATGCCCAGATAAGCCCTCAGTCCCAAAGCGGTTCCCCGGCAGCGGTATAAGCTCAGGGCGCTCCTTATAAAACGGCGCAGATGTTCCCCGCTTCCGGGGGTGTCCGTGCGCACGCCCAGCCAGTCCGCCAAAACAGGGAGAAACTCAGGCGGGCATTCCATGGGCCTGAACCACGCGTCCAGCTTATCGATTTTCAGCGTGGTTTCGTTCATGATGTGCTGAAACACCATAAGAAAACCCCGCAGGAAAGCGTTCTCCTGATAGTTAGACGGCAAATGCCGTATGGGATTTGGTGAGGCCGCCTGAATGCGCAGCCGCTCCGGAGAGCCGGGGGCTTCGTGAAATCCGCAGGAAAGAACCGTAAAGCGGGGCAGGGAAGATTCTATGTACCTCAGATCTATGTCCGCGGGACTCAAATCCGGAAAATCCATAGAAATTCTTTGCAGCGCCGCGTACAGGTCAAGACCGGAGTAATCCGCCGGTTTTTTTCTCTTTTTCATACCCTCTTATACGCCTCCATGTTCTCGTACAGCAAAGGCAGATGAACCGCCACGGGCTGTCCGCAGCGGGGGCAGATGGCCGGAACGCCTTCCTGTGTGTCGCTGTTAACCTCGCGGTATAAAAGCTGTAGGTACAGAAAATCCGCCTCGTACAATTCGCAGATCATGTCCGCGATAACCGGCGAAAGCCCGTCCAGCTCGTCAATGACCCGGGCCAGAAGCAGAATATCCCTGTAGCGCGCGTTTACCCCCACTTCCTCCGCGGCCTGTATTTCCAGCTCGTCGCCTGTTGTGACCGGATGCATCCTGCCCCTGCGGTATGTTTTGCCGTCGCGCAAAAGCCCTAGGGGCAGACAAAACACGACGCTCTGCGCCCCGGCCCCTCCGTCCGCTTTTTCCTCCCCGCTCACGGTTTTGCCCCGCCCGCCAGCCGCACGGGCTCTTCTGCGTCCGCCTCGAAGAAAGCGGCTTTTTTTTGTCTTTCCGTCACAAGGCCAAGGCTTTCTTCAAGGTCGCGGGTAATATCAAGGCAGGACGGCCCCCGCGCCCCGTCAAGCTCAAGCTGTACCGCCCCGTTACGGGAAATATGAATTGTCAGTTCCGTCTTTCGCGCCATGGTGTTCTCCTTTAATTGAGGGCTATGGACGAGCCCTTTATCGTTAAATCCTTTTCCGCCGCGAAGCTCATTTCGTTTTTCGCCGAAACAAAAACCTCTTCGCCGCGAAGGTGAATGCCTTTTTCGCTTTCCACCTGAATCTCGCCGGCCTGCATGATGAGGCTGCCTTCGGCGCAGATACTCAGGTCCTGGTCCGTCAGGAGGGAAATTTTCTTATCCGCCACAAGGAACTCCAGCCGGGAGGCCCCGCCCGGAGCTATTACCTGAATCTTTTCAGCCCCTTCGGTGTCGTCCAGAATGAACATGCCCCCGGAGCGGCTTTTGATAAAACGCAGGCAGTTCTTCCCGTCCTTGTTCAGGTCCGCTGCGGAGTTTTCCGCGGTTTCCGGCGGCTTTGCGTCCTCGCTCCACAGGCCGCCCATAACCAGGCGGCGCGCCCCGCAGCTATCCAGAACCAAAACAAGGACCTGGTCGCCCGCCTCCGGCAGCATGAAAAGCCCCGTCCCGTTCCCCGCGAACGGCGTCAGCACGGGAATCCAGTCCGTAACGCCTTCTTCGTCGCCCATACGGGATACCCGCACGCGCCCCAGGCTCTCCGGATCCGCGTTATCCGTAACCCTGCCAAGATAAAAAAACGGAAACATTTTCCCTTACCCCCCTTTCACTATTAATTACAGGGAATTTTGGGGACTTGCTTCAAAAATTTGAATAAAATTATGAAAAAAATTGCGCCGCCTTGAGCGCCGCAGGCTCCTAAGAGCGCAGCATACGCAGAAAGCGGGCTTTGTCGGGGAAACGCCGGGGATACGCGAGAAGCTCCGCCGGCGTATCGCAGGTAAAGCGCATGAAGAGCGTACCTTTCGGTAAAATCTCAAAGGCGCGGGTTATATACTGTATATGCCGCGCGGCGCAGGGCAGCGAAAGCTCGCCGGCGAGAAACTCATCATACAGGGCGCTGCCCCGAACAATATGAAGATTGTGAATTTTGACGCCTTCCGGCGCGAAGCCGGCGAGGTACTCAAGGCTTGCCTCAATATCCGCGGTATTTTCTCCGGGAAGCCCGAACACAAGATGAACCGCAATTTTTATTCCCCGCTCCCGGAGAAGGCGGAATGCGTTTTCAAACTCGGCCCGCCCGTGGCCGCGGCGGATGCGCGTCAGGGTTTGCTCCCGCGCGGACTGAAGGCCCAGCTCTACCCAAACGTCCCTGTCCGGCCGCGCATAGCCCGCAAGCAGGCCGGCTTTTTCCGCGTCAACGCAGTCGGGCCGCGTGGAAACAATAAGCTGACGAAAATCCGCGAGAGACAGGGCGTAATCGTAAATGGCTTTCAGTTCGGCCGCGGGGGCGTGAGTTCCCGAGAAGGCCTGAAAGTATAACAGAAACTGCCGCGCCTTGTAACGCCTGCGCAAAAACGCCATGCCTCCCGCAACCTGGGCCGCAATCGAGGCGTTCCGGCCGGCGGCGGGGTCTTCCTCCTCCGCGCCCAGATACGGCGAACGCGAGCCGCGGCTTCCGCAGAAAGAGCATCCTCCGCGGGATCTGCCGGCCTCCCTGTTGGGGCAGGAGAAACCCGCGTCCACGGACACGCGGTAGGTTTTTGCCCCGTAACGGGATTCAAGCCATGCTGAATAATCGGGAAAACCTTTCATGACGGATAAATTCTGCACAAAAATCCGCGAATGTACAGCGCCCGTGGCGCGGCTTTCTTTTCAGAGAGCTGAGCCGGTTCCAAAATGAAAACCGTAATCATTCGTGCGCATTTTTTGCGGCTTCGCCGCAAAAAACCGGGCTTTTCGGGGGTTCCGCCGCTGTCGCGGCCGCTTCGCGCCCCTTCAAT
>JAISQU010000034.1 GCA_031274005.1 Spirochaetales bacterium | reverse complement strand
TCATGCAGTCTCTTACCCAGATACTTTCGCAACTGCCCGTACAAGATCTTTCTGCGGCATTTTGGTATCCACACTACATGGTACTTGCAGTCCCATACGCTGTGCGCTAAACTATTTTTGTCTTGCACTTTAACCTCCTATTCGTAGAACTTTGAAGCGGTTCACGTGAGAGGAGGTTCTTTTATAATCCCGGAATTGTCAAACTCTGTGGGTCCCCCGGCAAAGCCGGGGGATTACACATAGGATTTATCGCCCCGGTCTTTGTGTTTAGTTTACCATGAGTTTAAATTTGGAATTGCTGACGCATACTGGTCTACATTTGACTCCCGGCGGGAAATCTGTTAAACTTTTATATCACCACAGGAGGAAATTCCATGAGCATAAGCTATGCCAATCTCGATACCCTGAAATCTTTTGCGAAGCTGAGGAGCCTCGCGAAACCCGCGCATCTAAAAGACCTTGTTACCGAAGAGCGTATCCGCGCCTGCCGCGTCCCTGCCGGTTCGGGCCTTACATATAGCTACGCCGCGAAGAGTTTTACCCCTGAGGCGCTTGCGGCCCTTCAGGAGCTTGCCGATGAGGCCGGGCTTATCCCCAAATACAAGGCCCTGCTGGACGGCGAAATCATGAACACCGGCGAAAAGCGCATGGTTCTGCACCAGCTTGCCCGCGGCCAGTTGGGCAGGGACGTGATTCACGACGGAAAAAATCTCCGCGCTTTCTACCTTGAACAAATGGAAAAAATCAGCGCGTTTGCCGCGAAAGTTCACGCGGGAGAAATCCGCGGCTCCACGGGCAAGGCTTTCGATACTGTTGTGCAAATCGGCATAGGCGGCTCCGACCTGGGGCCCCGCGCCCTGTATATAGCCCTCACAAACTACTGCGCCGGCGAGGGTGAGGCTCAAAAAATGAGGGCGAAATTTATCTCCAATGTAGACCCCGACGATGCCTCCGAAGTGCTTGCGGGCATCGATCCGGAAACGACTCTTTTCATTATTGTGTCCAAAAGCGGAACAACTCAGGAAACCCTGACCAACGAGGCTTTTGTTACGCGGCGGCTCGCGGCGGCGGGAATCGCCGGCCTTGTTCCGGGAAAGCACATTATCGCGGTAACATCGCAGACGAGCCCCATGGCAAAGTCTTCCGCGTATTTAACCTCTTTCTTTATGGATGACTTTATCGGCGGGCGCTATTCGGCAACCAGCGCCGTGGGCTGCGCTGTTCTTACCCTCGCCTTCGGCGGCAAAATCGCGGGCGAACTGCTTGCGGGCGCGGCGGAAACCGACAGGCTCAGCCTCCAGCCGCGGGCGGAAGAAAACGCCGCGCTGCTTGACGCGCTTTTGGGCGTGTACGAGCGCAATGTGCTGGGCTGCCCCGCGACGGCTGTGCTGCCCTACAGCCAAGCCCTGTCCCGCTTTCCCGCCCACCTGCAGCAGCTTGACATGGAATCAAACGGAAAACACGTCAACCGCGATGGCGCGCCTGTGGCCTATGCTACAGGCCCCCTTGTTTTCGGCGAGCCGGGCACCAACGGGCAGCATTCCTTTTACCAGCTTCTGCACCAGGGAACGGACATCATCCCCCTGCAGTTTGTGGGTTTTCACGAATCCCAAAGGAAAGACGACCTTGACTTTGAGGGATCGGTCAGCCAGAAAAAGCTGAACGCCAACCTCGCCGCCCAGATTATCGCCTTTGCGAAAGGTAAAGACGACCCGAACCCCAACAGGAGTTTCGGGGGCAACCGCCCGTCGAGCCTGCTCTATGCGCAGCGCCTGACCCCCGCCGCGCTGGGGTCGCTTCTTGCGCACTTTGAGAACAAGGTTATGTTTCAGGGTTTTATCTGGAACATCAACAGCTTCGACCAGGAAGGCGTGCAGCTAGGGAAAATCCTGACCTCGCAGCTTCTAAAGGGTTCGTCCGGGGACAAAGCCCTGTCGGCGTACGCGGGGATGCTGGGGGTGTGAGGGAATAGCGCCTTCCGCCCGCCTGCGGCGGGGACACTTTCACGGAAATTGCGGATGAGACATAACCAGCAGGGCAATTGCTTCGCAATTGCCGTTGTAACCGGGAGCTTTGTTTTCTCGCGTGAAGAATACTGGTGGCTTTCACCGCAATTTCCGCCCGCCTCTCGGCGGGAACGCTTTCACGGAAATATGCGGAAGGGGCATAACCGGCAGGGCAATTGCTTCGCAATTGCGTTATATTCAGGAGCGTGTGCTTTTTAGCCCGAAGAATACTGGTGACTTTCACCGCAATTTCCGCCCGCCTGCGGCAGGAACGCTTTCACGGAACTTGCGGAAGAGGCATAACCGCAACGGCGCGCGGGGCGCGCATTACTTTCAGGCGGATAGTCTTATTGCCTGAAGAGCGCTGGTGACTTTCACCGCAATTTCCGCCCGCCTGCGGCGGGAACGCTTTCACGGAAATTGCGGAAGAGGCATAACCAGCAGGGCAATTGCTTCGCAATTGCGTTATATTCAGGAGCGTGTGCTTTTTAGCCCGAAGAGTCCTGGTGACTTTCACCGCAATTTCCGGGGTCGACATACGGTTCGCCTATGCGAACCGTATGTCGACTACTTGACCCTTAAACTTCTCCAACTTACAATTAGAAATAAAGCCCGTGGGCGGGGGGTATAGCGATGATAAAACGTATATGTGTATTTGGAACAGGCGGAATTGGAGGCTATATGGCGGCGCATCTTATTTCCGCGAAAACTATCGATCCGGGAAATGAGACCTATGTCACCTGCGTCGCGCGGGGCAAGACTCTTGAGGTTCTCAGGGAAAAGGGGCTCTCTTTCCGGAAGCCCGGTGGAAAAGAGGCAGTGTACCGGCCCGATTTTGCCACGGATAACGCGGCGGCCCTGCCGGAACAAAAACTCATTGTTCTCTGCGTAAAGGGCTATGACCTTACCGCAGCCTGTGAAGCCATTCGCCCGCTTATTACGCCGGAAACAAAGATACTCCCACTTTTAAACGGTATAGATATTTATGAGAGAATCCGCCGGCTTATTACAACGGGCCTTATCCTGCCCGCCTGTATTTACATAGCCTCCAGCATTCAGGCCCCCGGCTCTGTTGTTCATTCCGGCGGCCAGGGCAATATTATCGCGGGCGCGGATCCCCGGCATAAAGATTACAACCCTGCGCTTCTGGCCTCGCTCATGGCGGCGGCGGGTATTCCCTTTGTGTGGGAAGCCGACCCTTTTCCCGCTTTATGGACCAAGTATTTCTTTATTGCTTCCTACGCGCTTGTTACCGGCCTGAGCGGTAAATCCTTCGGTCAGATTCTTGAAGACAAAGATTTGTCCGCTTCTGTGATGGAAATTCTGAAGGAAATCCACGCCATAGCCGCGGCAAAGGGCGTCAAGCTGCCCGAATCGCTGATTCAGAAATCTTACGAAAGCGCCGGGAATTTCCCCTATGAAGCGACGACCTCCTACGCGCGGGATTTACAGGTTCCCGGCAAACCAAACGAAGCGGATCTGTTCGGCGGAACCATTCTGCGGCTTGGCGAAGAGACGGGAGTTCCCACACCGGCGACAAAAGCCATTTACGAGGCCATTCTGAAAAAAGCATAACGCGTATGTACGAGATTGAACCGATAGCGCCGTTTATACTAACTCAACTTCGCGGCCTCACCATGGCTTTGAGGACGTTTGCGTATTCGACAAGGGCGGCTTCTCCTGCCGGGCTGAGGCGGTAGATTCCCCGGCCGCTGCGGGCGAACCAGCCGTAATAGTTTTGATACAGAATAGCCGTACAGTTTTCCGCGGCCCCTCTTTGCCGCAGGGTTTTTGGAGAAAGGCCGCCGGTTCCGCGGAGGAGCCGGGCAATGAGGAGGGCCTGCACCCTGTAAGCCGTAACAATCTTTTTCTTTGACGAGCCGCCGGTATTGAAATTCCCCGGCCTGCCTTCCATTTCGGTTATCAGCTCTTGTCTGCCGTTTTTTTTTGTTTTTGCGGTTTTTCCGGTCCCGGGCGTCTCCGGCGGCAGGGCTTCCTCCACACAGGGCGGCAGGGGGGGGGCAAAGCGCACAAAAAAAACCCCTATGCCGAGCCGCCGGAGCATCTTCCGGAGGCCAGTCCAGCGCGGGGGCCGCCTTGATTTTCCCGTCAGCGGTACGGCGATGTACATGGCGTCCACACCGGTCTGTCTGTCCGCGGCCTGAAGTATCACATCAAGATTAAAATGCAGTTTCATTTCTACGGAGAGAAGCTCTTCTCCCCTCCGGGCCGCGATATCCCTTCCTTTAACCTCGGCATGTACGGTATAACCCTGTTCTTCAAGAAAAGCGGCAAGAGGAGGGTAGAGATCCGTTTCTCGCAGACGCGGGGGCCTCATGCTTTTTATGAGTATGCCCGGTCTTATAGTTTTCCGAACAGGTCCGACATCTCCATGGCGGATATCATCGCGTCCCAGCCTTTGTTGCCGGACTTTGCCCCCGCCCTCTCCACCGCCTGCTCAATGTTTTCCGTTGTCAGCACGCCGAAAATAACAGGCACGCCCGAATCAAGCGCCGCCTGGCCTATGCCTTTTGCGGCCTCCGCCGCGACATAATCGAAGTGCGGCGTGGCGCCGCGGATAACCGCCCCCAGGCAGAGTACGGCGTCGTACTTTCCGCTCTTCGCGAGCTTCGCCGCGGTAACCGGAATCTCGAATGAACCGGGAACGCGCACAACGGTAATATTTTTTTCGTCCCCGCCGTGCCGCGTAAAACAGTCAAGAGCGCCCTCCAGAAGCCGCGCCGTAATAAAATCGTTGAAGCGGCTCACCACGCAGGCAAAGTGTTTGTCCTGTCCTTTGAGCGTTCCGATAATTTCCGTATACATTGTTTTATTCCTCCTTTTTGGTTTATACATAGTTCAGATGATGCCCGAAGCGGGCTTTTTTCGCCGCAAGATAACTTCTGTTTGCCTCGCCGGGCCGTATTTCAACCGGCACGCGCTGCCTGACCTCGATTCCCGCCGCCAGAAGCGCGTCTATTTTCGCGGGATTGTTTGTCATAAGACGCACGCCGCAGACGCCTAGGTCTTTCAGTATGGCCGCGGCGGCGGCGTAGTCCCTCTCGTCCGGGCCGTGGCCCAGTTTTATGTTGGCGTCGAAGGTGTCGCAGCCTTCATCCTGCAGGGCGTAGGCGCGGATTTTTTCCGTCAGCCCTATGCCGCGTCCTTCCTGCCGCAGGTAGATGACAAGCCCGCCTTCGCCGGCGGTTCTGAGCATGGCCTGCTCAAGCTGGGCCCCGCAGTCACAGCGGCCGGACAAAAGCACTTCGCCTGTGAGACATTCGGAGTGAACCCGGACGAGGGCGTTATGCGGATCAAAGGCTTTTTCAGAAACCAGGGCGATGTGGGGCTGATCCGCATTGCCGGGGTTTTCGTACAGCAGAATGCGGAAGTCTCCCGCGTGAGTGGGCAGCCTGCTTTCCGCAAGGCGCCTGGCGCCGCTTTCGGTTTGCCGCGGCTCTTCGTTTTTGTCTTTTTGTTTGCGCCATGCGATAAGGCTTTGTACCGTAAGAATGCGAAGCCCGTGTTCGGCGGCGATTTCCGCAAGCCGCCCGAGTCTCGCCATGCGCCCGTCTGAGTCCAGAATCTCGCAGAGTATCCCCGAAGGGCAAAAGCCCGCAAGCCGCGCGAGATCCGCGGCCGCTTCGGTATGGCCCGGCCGCGCGAGCACGCCGCCGTCGGCGGCAATCAGCGGGAAGATGTGCCCCGGCCGCGCGAGGTCTTCCGGCCGGGTAGAGGCGCAGGTCAAAGCCTTAATCGTTACAGCCCTGTCAAAGGCGGAGATTCCCGTTGTGGCGCCCTGCCTCGCGTCAACCGAGACCGTAAACGCAGTCTCGTGCAAAGACGTGTTCCGGCTGACCATCAGCGGCAGATCCAGCTCGCGCGCGCGCCGCCGCGTGATGGACTGGCACAGAAGCCCCCTGCCATACCCCGTGACAAAGTTGACGGCTTCGGGCGTAACCGCGTCGGCGGCCATGATGAAGTCTCCCTCGTTTTCCCTGTCCTCATCGTCGGTGACGATGAGCATCTTTCCCCTGCGTATTTCTTCGATTGCCTCTTCCACAGACGCGAACGCGTAATCGTTTTTTTCCGGTCTATTCATTAAAATCCCAGCTCCTTTAATTTCTCTTCGCTCAATCCCCCTGCCGTACCGGCGGCGCTTTTCCCGTAGGGGGCGAGCAGCCGCAGTACGTATCTGCCTATGACATCGGTTTCGAGATTTATTTTATCGCCGGTTTTTTTCAGGCGCAGGCTCGTGCGCTCGAAGGTTGCGGGAATAATATTGACAGTAATGAGGCTGCCGGAAATCCGCGCGATGGTCAGGCTGATTCCGTCAAGGGCGATGGAGCCTTCGGGGACGCAGCAGGCCAGATGCTCCTGCGGCGCTTCCACCACAAGGTAGACATTGCCCCCGCCGGAGGAAAGCTCGCGTATGGGCACGGCGCAGCCGACGTGGCCCTGTACGATGTGGCCGCCCATGCGCGTGTCGGCCCGCGCCGCCCGCTCCAGGTTAACTATGCCGCCGGGCTTCAGGCTTCCCAGAGTCGTTTTTTTCAGGCTTTCCGCGAGCGTAAAAACCGAAAAGCTGTCCGCGTTCAGCTCCGACACGGTTTGGCAGACTCCGTCGACATTAATGGAATCCCCGATCCGCGTTTCTTCAAGAACGCGGGCGGCCTTTATCGTGATGCGCGCCCTGCCTGTTTCGTGCTTTATGGACACGAGCGTTCCTGTTTCTTCAATAATTCCTGTAAACATTTTTTCCCTCGAAGAGTATTTGATTTCCGATTTTTTGTATTTTGACGCCCCCGGGCCGCAGCGCTTTGGCAACGGAGTCTATACCCAGGCCCGAAACACAGGGCACGCCGCCGCCCAGAATAAGGGGGGCGATAAAAACCGAAAGGCTGTCCCACAGCCCTTCGCGCAGAAAGCTGCTGAAAATTTTTTCACCGCCTTCGACAAGGACGCTGCGTATACCCCGTGCGCCCAGGGCGGAAAGAACGGCGGCAGGCGGCAGGCCCCTGGCCCCGGCCGGGATCTCAAGCGGAAGCGCCTCGGCGCCGGTATTCTGCACGGCCTTTATTCTTTTGACGCCCGCGCCGGCCGCGCACAGGATAAGCGTTTTTTCCGGATCGGGCAGGTTAAAAAGTTTTGCCGTAAGCGGAAGCGACAGGCGGGAATCCAGCACTACCCGCACAGGATTGCGGCCGCGCGCAAGGCGTACGGTAAGCTCAGGATCATCGGCCAGGGCGGTTCCCCGGCCGATAAGAACAGCGTCATGGCGCGCGCGCATGCGGTGAACGCTCCTGTGCGCCGCCTCGTCGGTTATACGGCAGTCCCGCACGGAAGAACCCGCGGCAATCCTTCCATCCAAAGTCTGGGCTATTTTCAGGTGTACAAAAGGCCGCCCCAGCCGCTGAAAGGTAAAGAAGGCCCGGTTCAGTTCTTCTCCCTCTTCGGCCAGAAGGCCGGTTTCTACAGTAATTCCCGCCTTCCGCAGCGCGAGTCCGCCTTTGCCGTTTACCCGCGGGTGGGGGTCTGTGTTCGCAATAACAACGCGCCGTATTCGGTTTTTGATGATAAGCCCCGTACAGGGCGGCTGATGCTTTTCCGGCGAAGTAAAGCAGCAGGGTTCAAGAGTGCAGTACAGGTCGGCCCCGGCGGGGTTCTCTCCCGCAGAGAACACGGCTTCAAAAGCCTGCGCCTCCGCGTGAAGATCTCCGCAGCGTTTGTGCCAGCCTTCCCCCAGAACGCGGCCGCCGCGGGCTATAACGGCGCCCACCAGGGGGTTGGGGGATGTTTTGCCTGCGCCCCGCCGCGCGAGGGTTAAAGCCCGCTTCATGCAGGCCCTGTCAAATTCCGAAAAAACGCCGCTATGCACCGGCCGTCGCTCCTTCAGTCCCATATCTTTTTGCGTTTCAGGGGTAAAAAAAGCCCCCGGAAATTGCGTTCTCAGGGGTTTTATTTGAGGGGAAGAGCGGCCGCCTTTTTGCGCCAGGCTCCCGCCAATTTTCTTCCATCCGGACTATTACCGTCGGCGCCGGAATTTCACCGGTTCAGTTCAGGCCATGAGCCTGAAGTCGCGGGCTATACCGCCGGTCGGGAATTGCCTGCGTCCGCAGACTCACCCCGCCCTGAAAATCTGCTTATAACTTATACCAGCGCAGAGAAAAGTGTCAAGCAGGCAACTTCCCCCGCATCGGCGGGGGAAGTTGCCCCGGAAATTGCGGTGAATGCCACCAGTGCGCTACCGGCTAAAAAACAAAGCGCCCGGTTATAACGCAATTGCGAAGCAATTGCCGTGGTGGTTATGTCCCGCCCGCACATTTCCGTGAAAGCGTCTCCCCCGCATCGGCGGGGGAAGTTGCCCCGGAAATTGTGGTAAAAGACGCAGTGCGCTATCCGCGATAAAACAAACCGTCTGAAAGTAACGCCCGCGCCCGGCGCGGGCCCTTCCGGTTATGTCCCGCCCACACATTTCCGTGAAAGCGTCTCCCCCGCATCGGCGGGGGAAGTTGCCCCGCCTTAAGCGCAGCAGGTTCCCGTGTGTTTTCGTGGGGTGCACCAATTTTTTCCGTGTAAAATCACTGGAAGCCCTTGGGCCGCGCCAGGGATTGCAGCGTAAATCCTTTTGGCACAGCCAAAAGATTGAAGCGGAAAGCCCGGTTTTTTGC
>JAISQU010000007.1 GCA_031274005.1 Spirochaetales bacterium | reverse complement strand
CGGAGGCGGCCATTATCTCCGAATGGAGTTATCCCAAACAGGCGATACACGCCGGTTTCCACATGGATTTTTTTCTTGATTTCGACGGGAACAGCGGCGGCTACAAGAGCCTCTTCCGGCATTATACGCTGGATGTGGAAAATCTTCCCACCGGGACGGACAACAGTTTTTTCAGGAAAGACGGGAAGGGCGATATACGGCGTTTCCTTGACGAATATCTTGTTCATTACGAAAGCACAAAGGACGCGGGTTTCATGAGCCTCGTTACCGGCAACCACGATGTCGTCCGCCTGCGTTACACACTTGATCCCACGGAGCTGGCTCTTGCCTATGCGTTTATTTTTACGTTTCCCGGTGTTCCTTTTCTGTATTATGGGGATGAAATCGGGATGCGCTATCTGAATCTGCCCACCAAAGAGGGGGGCTATTTCCGCACCGGCGCGCGCACTCCCATGCAGTGGAAGGCCGGCAAAAATCTCGGTTTCTCCGGCGCGGACACGCCGTACCTTCCCGTTGACGGCGCGCCGGACGCGCCCACTGTGGAGGCGCAGGAAAAAGATCCCGCGTCCCTCCTCAACACGGTGAAGGCGCTTTTGCGTCTCCGGCGACAGGAGGCGGATCTCAACGCCCGTCCCAATCTTGAAATCATCCACGCGGAAAAGGGCGGCCTTCCTTTCGTCTACAGGCGGGGTTCCCTTTTGCTGGCGCTTAATCCTGCGGGACACAAGGCCGCCGTCCCGGTGAAATTCGGCCCGGTGAAAGCCGCCGCGGAGCCGCTGTACGCCATAGGGAAAGCCGGTCTTGAAAACGGCGTCTGCTCCCTTGAGGCGCAGAGTTTTGGAGTGTGGAGCGTGTAGGGCATGGGCCGTACATTACAGGATTGAACTATGTCGCCGGGTACAACGAATTTTTCCGTTCCCACCTTGTTTTTATTTAACAAGCAGCGTTATTTTAGGAATAGCGCCGCCGGATTTTTCAAAGGGGAGTTTTTGTTCGGCGATTAATGATCCTATCTTTTTTGCCGAAATGGGCATATCATTTTTGATCCAGTCGCAGATTATCCGTAAAGCGCCGCCGTTCGCGTATTTTATCATGTAGCTGAAAAAAATCTTGTTTTCTCCCGATAATTTGTCTTTATATAAATCCATCAAATAATCTTCCCATTCCTTGGCGCACACATAGATTAAGTATTCGGCGCCGCTGGTAAAGATTTTTTTCATAATCGCGGCATTCTTGATGAATTGCCGCCAGGGTAACACAACCACCAGGGTATCGCGGCCGCCTTCGTTGCGAACATCTATTTTTATATGATTTGGCCTGAAACAATCTTCTAAAAATCCGAGGATCACGGCATCCTTGCCTGTGTAGTGGCGGTAAAAAGTCTGACGTGCCACTCCGGCTGTTTTGGTAATATCAGAAATATTAATTTTATGCCATGGTTTTTTGTCCAAAAGGCGGATAAGAGCCTCAAAAATCCATGCCCGTGACTGTTCTATCTGCGCATCATGGGCCTTTGTTTTTCCGGGCATACTCCCTCCCTGTGTGACATATTTTCAAATTTGTCCATTTTTGTTAAAAATGCTTGACCGTCATTACCGGAGTTTACTATGCTTTTTATGCCTGATACAAGTGTAATATCAGATAAAGGAGCGGCAAATGAAGAAAGTGTTTCCAATTCTCATGGTATCAATTCTCGGCCTTTTTGTTTCCTGCCTGACCGGGCAATACCGGCCTTTAAATTCAAGGTTACATGCGGAAGTAATTGGCACTGTCCAAACCAGTTTTTCCATGCAAAGAGTTACCAGAAGCGCCATTAACACGCAGGCGTATATCAATCTTATGGATGCGGCTTCCCAAAAATACCAGGAAAATATTGATGTGGTGGATATTACCTGGGCAATAGGAAAACAGATGACCGACGGCAACACCGAGTATAAGGCAACCGGCACAGTGATTAAATTTGCCGGAGAATGATCTACGCCCGGCTTTTCTCCATCACCTTTTTCACCGCGCGGAAAATATTTTCATATCCCGTACAGCGGCAGAGGTGGCCTGAAAGCTGTTTGCGCAGTTCCTCATCGGTGTATTTTTTCCCCGAGCTGACGATTTCATAGGCGCTCATGATGAAACCGGGGGTGCAGAACCCGCACTGAACGGCACCTTCGTCTATGAAGGCCTGCTGGATTTCGGAAAGTTGTCCGTCCGCGTCAAGCAGCCCTTCGGCGGTGACAATCGTTTTGCCGTCGGCCCAGACGGCCAGATAAATACAGGAATTAAAACATTCGCCGTTTATGAGGACATTGCAGGCCCCGCATTCGCCGACTTCACAGCCCTTTTTGACGCCGGTCAGGCGGAATTCGCCGCGGAGCATATCGGTGAGGGAGGCCCGTTCATCGACCATGGTTTCGGTATCCCTGCCGTTTATAGTGCAGCGTACCAATACATGTCTGCTCATGCATCACCTCCCTCGGAGACAACGCCTCCCGCCCTTCGTACCGCTTCCCCCATGGCGCGCCGGGCGAGTTCTTCGGCAAGCTGCAGGCGGAATTCCCTGCTTGCCCGCCAGCTTGTCCGCGGCTGCAGATCGGCCAGCGCCGTCTTTGCCGCGTCGTCGATGAGCTGTGCGCTTAACCGCCGCCCCCGCGCCGCTTCCTCCGCGCTTGCGGCCCGGAGGGGGACGGGGCCGGCAACCCCGTACGCGAGGCGCAGGCGGAGTACGGTTTTTTTATCCGGGGAAAGCCGTATGTTCGCCGAACAGCCGAGGGTGGCGATGTCGAGCGCTTCCCGCATGGCGTATTTGATGTAATGGCCGAAGCAGTTTTCCCAGCTTTCTTTGGGGAT
>JAISQU010000237.1 GCA_031274005.1 Spirochaetales bacterium | reverse complement strand
GATTTGAGATAAAAACAGGAAATACCACGGTTTTTCCTTCTTTTTCTTCCCTTTTTCGACTTTTTCGACTTCGCGGTTTATATTCCGCATGCTTATTTGTGGGTCAAGTTTAGGGCTTCACCCTGCGGTTTCCTGGCCCGGTTTTTTGCGGCGAAGCCGCAAAAAATGCGCCATGGATGACTGGAAAAAGTAAACGCCGATGCCCTGCCGGGGGGGCTTTTCTGTCTGTTAAATTTGTGTAAAATACTGTTAAGCGCCGGGGCGCGGCGGACGCGGCTCCGGGTGAAACTGTTAAGGAGGGTATCTCATGGTTATCGTCATTGTCCCTATTGTTATTCTGCTGGCGATTATTCTCATCAAAAAACTGCCTTTTATAGGGGGCAATATACAGATAGCCCTCGTTGTTACCGGCTTTGTCGCGCTGCTTTTCGGAGGGGTGTACAATCCCGCTGAGTGGCTCTTTGCCTGGGTCGACGGTCTTGACCGGCTGGCCTGGATTATCGCCCTCGCGGTTTTCGGCAGCATCTACGCGGAAACCCAGGTCCAGATGGGCACGATGAACACGGTTATCAATGTGCTGCGTTCAATTTTCGGCCACTCCCCCAAGGGTCTCATAATCTGCGTTGTTCTGGCGTTGACTATCGCCGGCTCCCTCCTGGGAGACGCCATCGCCGCCTCGACGGTTATCGGCGTACTTGTCATTAACTCGCTGGTTGAAATGAAAATGAAACCGGAGCAGATCGCCTGCACCATAGTCATGGGCGCCAGCCTGGGTTCCATCATGCCGCCTATCACACAGGCTATCATGCTCTCCTCAAGCCTTGTGGGCCTGCCCGGCGCGGACCCCGTCATGAACATCAGCTATATCACCGTAGGCATAGGCGTCGCAATCTGCTCCGCGTATGTGGCGTTCAGTTTTATAAAAATAAAATCCCTGCCCGAAGACCTTATCCCACGGGAAGGCGCAGGCGCCATTCTGGGAAAACAATGGAAGTCGCTCCTCCCCCTGCTGGCGCTGCTTATCCTTGTTGTGCTCAGAACAGGTTTCAAAATCGACCTGGCGACCATGGCCATAGGGGGCGCGCTGAAAACCCTGGGCGGAATCAAAATTCTCAAGGGAGCAGCCAACCTCATTGTCGTCAATATCATTATGGCGACCATCGTGGCGTTCTTTTTTCCCGTGGTCTACAAACAAGCTCCCCGGATATTCGCAACCGCCATTAAAAACGTTATCCCCGGCTGCAGCATTCAGATTGCCGCGGCCCTGATGCTCGGCGCTTTCTACAGGGCCGGCCAAATCGAAGCGGTCAAGGAGTTCGCTTCGGCCCTTAACACGGATGTCTTCAAGTTCGGCGGAGGGTTCTCCATGCTGCTTATAGGAATGCTCACCGGCTCACAGTCCACGGCGCAAAACACAATTTTCTCGTTCTTCGGCCCCGCGCTTACAAAAATCGGCGTCACAGATGTCAACGCGGCTGTCGCGGGATCACATCTGGCCATGGCCGGTCAGGGCCTCCCCCCCGCGGACCTTACTACCTTTGTCGTGTGCAGCCTTGTGGGCGGGCTGCTCAACAAAAAAGTTGACCCTGTTAAGGCCATGCTCCTCAACCTGCCTATGTGCGTTTACTTTGCGATCATCGGCTTTATCTTTATGTACATATAGGCGGAGAAAACTGTGCGCGTAGTCAAGCATCCGATTTTACCCGACGATGCGGCGCCGGACTGTATTATTTATCATGACGGACAGCCGGTCCCCGCCAAAAGCGGTGAGCCCATCGCGGCGGCGCTTCTGGCCGCGGGGGTCAGGGTTTTCCGCGAGACGGCAAAAAAAAGGAATCCCCGCGGGATCTACTGCGGCATAGGCCGCTGTACCGACTGCGTCATGGTCGTTGACGGCGAGCCTAATGTCAGGACCTGTGTTACCCCTGTCAGGCAGGGCATGGAGGTCCGGACTCAAAAGGGTCTGGGCGAGTGGAAAAACTCATGAAAAAGACGCAGATCCTTATTGTCGGCGCGGGTCCCGCGGGCCTGTGCGCCGCTATTGAAGCGGCCCGGGCCGGAGCGAAGGCCTTTATCATTGACGAGAACTCCAAACCCGGCGGGCAGCTTTTCAAACAAATCCACAAGTTTTTCGGCTCCTACGAGCACAGAGCGGGCGTGCGGGGCTACGCCATAGGAACGGATCTTTTGCGCGAAACCGAAGAACTCGGCGTTGAGGTTATTCTGAACGCCCCGGTATACGGCCTTTTCAGGCACGACGGGGGGATGATGGTCAGTTACATGAAGGACGGCCGCGAGAAGGCCATCCTCGCCGAAAAAATCATCCTTGCGACGGGCGCAGCGGAAAACGCCCTCGCCTTTCCCGGCGGAACCCTTCCGGGGGTCATGGGAGCGGGCTGCGCGCAGACAATGATCAATGTTAACCGCGTACTGCCCGGCGGCAAAATCATCATGATTGGTTCCGGCAATGTGGGACTCATCGTCGCGTATCAGCTTCTTCAGGCGGGCGCGGAGGTTTCGGCTCTTATTGAGGCCGCTCCCTTTATAGGAGGCTACGGCGTGCACGCAAGCAAGATACGCCGCGCGGGTACGCCCATCTTTGTAAGTCATACCATTGAGCGCGCCCTTGGGAAAACCCGTGTGGACGCCGTCGAAATCGTGAGGCTCGACGAGAGTTTTCAGCCTGTTCCCGGCGCGCGGCGCGTCATCGAAGCTGATACAGTCTGCCTCGCCGTGGGGCTTTCTCCCCTGACGGAACTTGCCTGGATGGCGGGCTGTGATTTTACATGGATACCCCAGCTCGGCGGACACATTCCCATTCACAACGAAAACATGGAAACCACCATACCGGGACTGTACGCGGCCGGGGACATTACCGGATCGGAAGAAGCGTCCACAGCCATGGAAGAAGGCCGCCTGGCCGGTATCGCCGCGGCGGAAGCCCTGGGCCTGACGGCGGAGCGCGCAAAAGACATAAAGCTCGAAGTCTGGGCGCGGATGAACGCCCTGCGCACCGGCCCCTTCGGGCAGAAACGCTTTGAGGCAAAGGCTCAGCTTCTTGAGTCCGCGAAGGGGGCGGCGCGATGAACGGAATACGGTTTACCGGAATTGCTTCGGCGGAGGAACTCCTGGCCTGCCCCGGTATTACAAGCGAAGAGCGTTTCAACAAGGGTCCGGTCGCCGTTATAGAGTGCGTGCAGGAGATTCCCTGTAACCCCTGCGAGCACGCCTGTTCTTCGGGCGCGATTATCGTAGGTCAGCCCATAACGCGGCTGCCTGTTCTTGACGGGGTAAAGTGCATTGGCTGCGGCGAGTGTCTTGCCGCCTGTCCGGGTCTCGCGATTTTTCTCGTGCACAAGAATTATACCGATACCACGAGCCTTGTGGAGTTTCCCTACGAGTATCTGCCCCTGCCGGAAGAGGGAACCGCCGTTCCCTGCGGGGGCCGCGACGGGGCTTTTATCGCGGACGGCAAAGTCGTGAAAATAAAAAAAACAAAACACTCGGACGGAACAGCTCTGATTCTGGTGGAAGTACCCAAGGAATTTTTTATGGACATACGAACGATTTGCAGAAAGGGGGTTTCGGATGACAGGCAGTCCTGAAAACGAAATTTACATCTGCCGCTGCGAGGAGGTGACGCGGGAGGAGATCCTCGCGGCAATAGCCGATGGGGCGACCACGGTCAAGGGCGTCAAAATCCGCACGGAGGCGGGCATGGGCCTGTGCCAGGGCAGAACCTGCCGCAGACTCATCAGTCAGATGCTGGCCCGCACGCGGCCGCCTTCAGATATTTACCCCCCCACCATCAGGACGCCCGTGCGCACGGCGAAAATCCGCGAATACACCAATGGGGAGGATGACCTGTGAGCATGACGGCGGATGCGGCGATCATAGGCGGCGGCGTTATCGGCGCGTCCATCGCTTACCGGCTGGCAAAGGCGGGAAAAAAAGTTGTTCTGTGCGAAAGGTACGACTTCGCCGCGGGGGCGACAGGCTCCTGCGACCAGTGTGTTTTTCTGCAGTCAAAAAACCCGGGCATACATCTGAAGCTGGCGCTGGACAGCTCCGCTATTTTTCAGGACCTCTCGAAAGAACTCGATTATACAATCGACTATTTTAAACACGGCGGGATGATCACCATCGAAAATGAAATGGAGATGGCGGTCATGAGCGACTTTGCCGAAAAACAAAAAAAAATCGGCCTTGATGTGGAGATCATCAGCCGCGCGGAGGCGGCAAAACGCCAGCGGGGCCTTGCCGGGCATCTTTTGGGCTGCACCTACAGCCCCCAGGACGGCCACGTAAACCCTTTCAAGCTGACGCTGGGTTTTGTAAAGGCGGCGCAAAAGCACGGCGCCCTGATTCTTATTGACGCGGAGGTTTTTGGCTTTAAACTTGAGAGCGGCAGAATCAAGGGAATTAAAACCTCAAAGGGGGATGTTGAGGCCGGGGTCACTGTTTTGGCCGCCGGCGCCTGGAGCCCCGTGCTTGCGAAAACCCTTGACCTTGCGCTGCCCATAAAACCGCGGCGGGGGCAAATTGTTATTACCGAACCTGTCGCCCCCTATGTAACGGGGAATCTTTTATCCGGCCAGTACATTGTGGCGAAGTATCATCCCGAAATACTTGCCGATTCAAAGAGCCTCGCGGTGCGTCTGGGCGTAGGCCTGTCCCTTACCCAGACAAGCAAGGGCGACATTCTTATAGGCGCAACCCGCGAGTTTGCCGGCTACGACCTTCGCAACACCCGCGAAGCGATACGTGAAATTCTGAAAAACGCCTCGCGCCTCGTGCCCGGCCTTGAAGATCTGCACGTTATCCGCGTCATGGCGGGCCTACGGCCCTATACGCCCGACGGCCTTCCCCTTGTGGGCTTTGTCAAAGACAGGGAAGGTCTTTTTATCGCGGCGGGCCACGAAGGAGACGGTATAGCCCTCTCCGCCATTACCGGCGTCATCGCCCGCGGCCTTATCTGCGACGGCAAAGCCTACACGGATGTTTCCGCGCTGGATCCGAACCGTTTTGACGCCTAAGAAAAAATGTAGTACACAGTCAATACTGTAACTGTGAATGCTTCAGCCTGTCATTCCGGCGCACGCCGGAATCTGTTGTGTATGCAGGCGCAAACCATGAACAGATTCCCGCGTGAAGAGAACTGGGAGCTTTCACCCCAATTTCCGCCCCGCCTTGCGGCGGGCACACATTCACGGAAATTGCGGAAGGGGCATAACCGACACGGCAATTGCTGCGCAATTGCGTTGTAACCGGGAGTTTTGTTTTCCCGCGTGAAGAGAACTGGGAGCTTTCACCGCAATTTCCGGGCCGACATGCGGTTCGCCTATGCGAACCGCATGTCGGCTACTTGATTAGCCCGCTTTTTCAGCGTATACTAGCATGTGTGAATATGGAAACCGGTGTTTCTGAGCGGGTCCGGGAAAAGCTCCAGGCACTGACAGAACAGTTTATCAACTCGCTGCCGGAAAAGCTGGAGCACTTGCGGCTCGTTATCTTGCAGCTCGAAGACGATTCTTCCGCCGCCGATGAAACATTCCGGGAAAGAACCCGCAATGAATTCCATAAAATCTCCGGTATGGGGGCTTCTTTCGGTTTCCGCGATATAGCGGAAAAAGCCAGGGAGGTTGAACAGTTTCTGGCTGAATGTCTGAACAGGGGAAGCGAAGCGGCCGGGGATGCGGATGTAAAGTATTTATCGGATATGTACTGCGCACTTGCGAAAGTCTGCGACAAGATGCGCGAGGATTTTCTGGCGGGGGTCTCTCCGCCGCAGCAGCAGGACATAGAGGTAGAAGGAGAGTTTTCCCGCTACCTGTGTCTTTATAAAAGCGATCTTTTTTTTACAGAAGAGTCACGGGACCATTTGAAGGTTTTTGGGTTCACGGTTCTTTCCATAAATAGCCTTGCCGCTGTCCGGCAGTTCCTGTGCGAAGGCAAAACAGTCGTCCTTATCCTCGACGCGGGAACCTTTCGGGACGAGCAGGAGGCCCAGGATATACTGCGATCTTTTTATCCCGGAGAAGAATCCTCCCCTGACCCGGCGGAAATCCCCGGCGGCGGCGATCTGCTCAAGGTTGTGTACCTGTGCGAATGGGATGATTTTGACACCCGCCTTTTCGCCGTGCGTACCTGCGGAAACGTTTTTGTCCCCGCTCCCTTCGATGTGCCGTATCTCATAGACAAAATTGATTCCCTCCTCCACAACAAGGAAGAACAGCCCTACCATATTCTTATCGTAAACGACGAACCTGAAAAAGTAGCCCTGTGCGCCATGGTTTTGCAGAACGCGGGAATGATTACCTCCGTAGCCCTGGATCCGCGGAATGTGATAAGCGTTCTTATCGAAAGTAAACCTGATTTGGTTTTAATGGAACTCGATATGGTGGAGTGTTCGGGCAGTGAACTGGCCGCCCTTATACGGCAGCAGGAGGCTTTTGTGGGAATACCCGTGGTATTCCTTTCGACCGAACGGAACGAGAAAAAACAGCTTCTGGCGCTTCAGCACGGGGCCGATGATTTTCTTGTAGAACCGATTGAGCCTGACTTTCTTGCCGCGACACTCGCCGTCCGCGTGGAACGGACACGCAGGCTGCGCTACTACATGGAGCGCGATTCCCTGACCAGCCTGTACAACCATTCCCAGCTTATAAAGCGCCTTGCCGATGATTTGTCGCGCTCGCGGCGTATAGGTTCAAAGACCTGTTACGCGATGATTGACATCGATCATTTCAAACAGGTAAACGACAACTACGGGCACCTCACCGGCGACAGGGTCATCAAGGCGCTGTCCCAGATGCTTGTCGAGCGCCTTCGAAAAACCGATACTGTGGGCCGCTACGGCGGTGAGGAGTTCGGCGTCATTCTGTTCAATACCGATATAAACTCCGGCGAAATCCTCATGAATGAAATCCGCGAAAGTTTCGCAAAGATTCATCACCGGGAAGCCAAACACGATTTTTTTGTGACCTTTTCCTGCGGCATTACCGAGGCCCGGCCCGAAGACGCCGTTGTTATTATTAAAGAACAGGCGGACAAAGCCCTGTACCGTGCCAAGCGGGACGGAAGAAATCAGGTTGTGCGTTATACCGAAGATGTTATGAAGGAATAGCGTGCCGCCGCGAAGATGCTCCGGGTCTTTTTTTCTGACAGCCCTGGCCCTTGCCCCCACAGCGGAAAAAGATTTAACCGATATTCAAAGATCTCTCTTCGCCGCCCGCCGCTGCCCCTCCGCCTTTGCCCTGCCCCCCGTGCAGCCCCTTTTTTCCGGCCGCCGCGAACCGGGGCGGGAACTTCTCGCGGCTATACGCAAACAGGGCTGGCCCTGTTTCCGCTTTCAGGCCTACGCCCTGCGGGGAACCATCCTCTGCGCGCGGCCCCATCCCGAAGGCCCGGCGGCGGATTTCTATCTCGCGGACCTGCAAACGACCGAACCGCCGGATGCAAATTCCCTGCCCGCGCTGCCCGCCGGCGCCATAAAAACCCTGCGCCTTATTGTTATGGAAATCACCCCGCAGGGCGAGGCCTCCATCCCGGCCGCGCCCTGGCGGCGCGGCCTGCGGTGGCGCATACTGCATGAAGACTGGATTAAATTAATGACGAACCCCGCCGCAGAGCGGGGTATCGTCGTTCGAATAAAATAGCGCGATTCTTATACACTTCTCTTTCCCTTAAGTGTATGTTAAAATAAGATTATGAAAGGAAAAGCAAAACTCATAGCGGAAAAAATTACAAATATCGTCAAGGAGTGGCCGTCGGTAGACAGCGTGGTCATGGGCCAGCTCATTGCCGAGGAATTCTATGACCCCTATTACTTCCTCAGCCTTGACGTTTACTTCTCGGACGGCATCCCCCCTGCGGAAGAACGCAGAAAAAGCCTCAGCTTCGGAACGGTCTTTGAAAGCTCCTACTCCAAGGGGAAAGACCGCCTGCTTGCCGATGATGTTCCCGTACGCATAGAATATAAAACCGTAAGCCGCATCACCGACCTTATCGACGGCAAGGAGGGCTTTCTGTCAACCATGCGCGACACAGGAACCTACGTTTTTTACAGAATACTGAACTCCGACATCTGCTACGACCGCAGCGGCTGGATACTGAGGATGCGTGAAAAACTGAAAAACATGCCCCAGCCATTCTGGAGCATTCTGCGCCCGGCTTTTCAGGACAGGATGGAACACTGCCTCAGCGATTTAGGCGCCGCGGCAATGCGCAGCGATGAGCTTTTTTTCCTTATATCAAGCTCCAACTTTCTGCAAAGCGTCTGTTCCGTCCTCTTTGCCGTCAACCGGCGTTTTGAACCCTCCTTCCGGCTTTTTTCCGAACAGGTCAAGACTCTCCCCATTCTGCCCGAGGCCTTTGCCGGCCGTTTTGATACCCTGCTGCGAAGCGGTTCCGACTTCGCGCCCTCGCGAAAATACGAAATCGCGGAGTTTCTGGCAAAAAGCATTCTTATCCTGTAACATGCGCGCGGCCTTTTCTTTCATTTTTATCTGCCTCTGCCTGGGCGCCTCTTTCTCCTGTTCCGCGCAGGTCGAAGGTTTTGCCCTTGAAGAGGTAAACGGCGGCCTCCTCCCGCTCCTCCCCGGCTCCCGCGAAGGCTGGAAAGAACCCGGCGACATCTTCCCCGCGCCCGGCAGCCGGGTCGTCTTCCGCTTCGACCGTCCCCTCACCCTGAAAGACGGATACGCCCTCTTTCTTGGATTTCAAAACTCTTCAGGCGGACTGGACCTTGAAGCCCTTCAGTCCGAAGATAACAGATTGACCGCCGCCGCGCGGATACCCCTTTTTGCGGCGGCGGAAGGCGGCGTTTCCCTCATGCTGCCGCCGGGAACTTATGGCGGTTTTGCGGTAAACCGCGAGCCGCGGGGGCAGCCCGCGCTCCCGGGGGCAGTCGAGCCGGCGGTCCGCGTTCTACGCGCCGCCATTATCCCCTACGAACCGGCCTTCCGCCTTAGCCCCTCCGGGGGAATCTACGCTTCTTCCGCCATTATGCCGGGCGCGGCCGGCCCCTCCACCGGCAAGAGCCGTGTAACCCTGCCTCATGTCCGTGAAGACGCCGAATACAGCCTGCGGATAACGCTTCAGCCCGCGGCGGCGGATTCCCCCTCCGCCCCGCCTGCGCCCGCAAACCGGCCGCCGCGTATTGAGGCGCGGGGCGGCGCCCGCAGTTTCGCCGCGGAAATCACTGCGCGCCCCGTTCCCGAAACCCTGTGGCTTCATTCCCGCTTTCTGGGTTTTGTACCCCGCGAAATCGAAATCGAACGCGTTCCTCCCGGAGCGGGGCTGGAAATCCTTCTTGTACCCCGGCCTGAATGGGGCGCAGCCTCTTCGTCTTTCGCCCCGGTTCCCGCGGATATAGGCATGATTCTGTATGACCCGGCATCCGGGCCGAACAATCTCCCCGGCCTCTGGCGGCATCCTGATTTTGAAGTTTTCCGCTGGAGCCTCTTTCCCCGCGTGTTCATCGTAGACAGCAGAACCTACGCGGTACAAAAACGCCTTTTTCACAGGCTCGCTTTTTTTGTGGAAAAAACCGGCTTCAGGGGAAAACTCCACCCTGACTCCCGCATATGGAGCCGCCACGGCTGGAACGCGCACAACTACAACGCCGAGGGGCTGGCCGCTTTTTTTAACGCCGCGCGGGAAACCGGCTTTCCCCTGAACGCGGAAGAAACCTGGCTCGCGGGTTTCCTGGTTTCCCAGGGTGTACTGCGCGAAGAGGGCCGGGGTTTTGTTCCCGGATCAGGCGGGGTACTCGGCGTTTCCCGCGAAGCGCCGGCCGCGGCCAGAAACCTGCTCTTGACCCACGAGGCCTTTCACGGCGTGTATTACGGCCTGCCGGAATTCCGCGGCCTTGTGGAAAAAACCTGGGAGAATCTTCCCGAAGAGCAGAAAGAGTTCTGGCGCTTCTATTTTACCTGGATGGGCTACGACATCGGCGACCAGTATCTTCTTGTTAATGAGTTTCAGGCATACCTTCTTCAACAGCCCCTGCCGCAGCTTGAGGCCCAGTACAAGGGCGTGATCGCCGGCAGGCTGTGCGACGGCCATCCGGAACGCAGGGCCTGGCTGGCAAGCCTGTTTGACAAATACCCCGACATGTTCAGCCGACCCGCCCGCCTTTTTTCCGATTACCTGGAACGCGCGGCCGGCATACAGGCGGGGAATGTGGAATCACTGCGGATTGAATACTAAGCACTAAAGGAGCGCGCCCGGCATGAAATATACCCATGTATTATTCGATCTGGACGGGACATTGACCGATCCCTTTGAGGGCGTAGTCAATTCCCTGCGCTTCGCCCTTGCGCGCTTTGGCATTCGCGAAGAAGAGGAGGCCGTATTCAGACAGTTTATAGGACCTCCCCTTGAGAAAACTTTCAGGGATTATTACCGCCTCAGCGCTGATGATACGCAAAGAGCCGTTGGATATTACAGGGAATACTACGCGGAAAAAGGCGTGTACGAAAACAAACTGTACGAAGGCATAGACGGCGTTCTTCAGGCGCTCCGCAATAAGAACATACACTGTAGTGTGGCGACCTCAAAACTGAGGGAAAGCGCGGTTAAGGCGCTGCAAAATTTTCATCTTGACGCGTATTTTCTGTGCGTCGCGGGCAGCCGCCCCGACGGAACATTGTCGGAAAAAGAAGACATCATACGCTTCATTATCAGCGAATATAAGCCTGAAAAAAACAAAACAATCATGGTCGGCGACAGAAAATACGATATTGAGGGCGCGCGCAAAAACGGAATAGAATCCGCCGCGGTAAGCTACGGCTACGGAAGCCGCGAAGAACTGGAAAAAGAAAACCCCGCGTATTTTTGCGACAGCCCGCGGGATTTACTGAGAGTGCTGATATAATTTTATATGTACTGCGGGCTTTTGCCCGTGAAATTATACGTCCGTAAAGAGCTGAGCGATTTCCTTTTTATACATCTGCCCTATGACGTGGCGTTTGTAATCCTGTTTACCCGAAAGCTCAACGCCCATTTCAAAAGGTTTGGGAATAAGCGCGCAGCGGTAAATCATTTCAAAACCGCGAAAGCCGGTTTTGCGGTTGATGCGGATCTGGATTTCGCTGTCGATGAGGGTTCTGATCTGCGGCAGGGTGAGCAGGCTTTCCCTGTCCAGAAAGGGGATGGAGTTCTCCGCGGCGTAGGCTTCGAGCTTCTCAAAATTGGGCACGATGAGGGCGGCGAGGTACTTCTGGTCCTGCCCCAGAACAAGAGCGTGATCGATGTAGTCCGACTCGCGTATACGGGCCTCAATGGGCGTTGGTTCAATATTTTCTCCTCCCAAAAGGACTATGGTGTCTTTGGCGCGGCCCGTGATTTTAATTTCGCCCTGCCAAGTTCTTATGCCTATGTCGCCGGTATTCAGGCGGCCGGAAGCGTCGATAATTTTTTGTGTTTCTTCGGGCTTCTTGTAGTACCCCAGCATAACCTGAGGACCCTTCGCATAGATTGAGCCCTGCTGTCCGGGCGGCAGTTCTTCGCCTGTTTCGGGATTCCGGACGGTAACCTCCATATCGGGGAAGGGAGGGCCCACGGTCTCCGGCACCGGATGGTTCTGCCGCCGTACGCCAATAACCGGCGCGGTTTCGGTAAGGCCGTAGCCTTCAATTATCAGTATGCCCGCGGCGGCGAAAAATTTATCCACGGTGTCGGGCATGGCTCCCCCGCCGGAAATTCCCGCCACAAAGCGGCGGCCCAGCATGGCCCTGATTTTATGGAAAACCAGGACGTTGCCCAGAGTCCGCAGGGGAAACAGGAAAAAATACGGAACAAGCGAAACAAGGATGTCGAGCAAACGCGATCTCTTGCGGAACTGCGGAACGCGGCCATACAGAAGGTTTTTCATTTTTTCGTGCGACTGCCCCACCCCGACAAAGAAAGCGAAAAGGGCCTTTTTCAGC
Source organism: Spirochaetales bacterium (assembly GCA_031274005.1). Taxonomy (GTDB): domain Bacteria; phylum Spirochaetota; class Spirochaetia; order DTKZ01; family DTKZ01; genus JAISAF01. Next base: position 6,686 of record JAISQU010000237.1, on the reverse strand, counting down.
CCCCCGCCCGCGTTCACATTGCGGTAAACCCCGGCGCGCACCGCTTCCCAGATGCGGGGCACGGAGGCCAGCCATGTGGGCTGTATTTTCCGGCAGTCCGCCAACATGATTTTTCCTATGGGTTTTGAATAAGCCAGGGCGGAGGCTGCGCCCAGGGACGCGTACTGTATAAGCCTTTCAAAGGAGTGCCACACGGGCAGTACGCAGAGCCAGATATCCCCCGGCCCCAGGGTTATACACAGCGGAACACGGACAACCTGGTGCATGAAATTCCTGTGCGACAGCATAACGCCCTTGGGCTCGCCCGTTGTGCCCGATGTAAAAATAATTGTCGCAAGATCGTCGGGCTTCCCCACGGCGATTTCGCGTATGACGCACTCAGGCTCGCGCGCGATAAGCTCTTCGCCCTTTTTCATAATATCGTTAAAGCCAAAAACGGCGAGGCCCTCAAGACCCGCCGCGTGGGGCGTCTTGTCGAAATCATTGTCAAAAATAATGAAGGCCGACACAAGGGGCATTTTGTCGCGGTGGGGAAGTATCTTAAGCATCTGCTGTTCGTTTTCCAGAATAACGGTCTTGCAGTCCGCGAAAGACAGAATGTAGACAAGCTCCCCGGAAAGGGAATCGCAGCCCCGCGGCACGTCCGCCGCTCCCAGGCACAGCAGGGCCAGGTCGGTAATAAACCACTCCTTCCTGTTGTCTGAAATAAGGCCGACGTGATCTCCCCTCTGTATGCCCGCGGACATAAGCCCCGCGGCAAAAATCTGAACTTCTTTATACAGGGTCTCATACGTGGTTGGCTGGAATACGCCCTCTTTGTCTTTACTGTACTGGGCGGCGTACCCGGAAAAGTCTTTTACAATTTTCTGTAAAAGCTGGGGAAGCGTGTGATTATCCATCTGATTATCCATGATTGAAGCTCCTTCTTTTGGGATAATATCTCAGTTCTCAAATTCTGTCAAATCCGCCGGGGCCGACAGTCGGCCGCAGTAATTCCAAATTTGAAAAAATTTGTCCTGCAATCCCCAAAAGCATTCAAATTGTCAGCAATTTGAATGCTTTTACCCATAAAAAACGCTTCCGGACAGCAATACCATATTTAGTCGCATGGCGCTACGGATATGGCCGGGGCGATAAAAAAAGCGAACGGCTTCGGTCCGCCGCTAGAGAGAGCTTTGTTTATCGCCCCGGTCTTTGTGTTTAGTTTACCATGAGTTTAAATTTGGAATTGCTGAGTCGGCCGGCGGCCGACTTGACAGCGGCGGAGGGCCGTGATAGTGTCGGCTCATGAAAACGGTGTTTCTTTTTCCCGGTCAGGGCGCTCAATATCCCGGAATGGGGAAGGATTTGTGGGAAAAAAGCGACGCGGTGAAAGATCTTTTCCGGCTCGCTTCAGGGGTAATGGGCCTTGATATGAAAAAGCTGCTTTTTGAAGGCAGCGCCGCAGATTTGAAAACGACGGACAAGGCGCAGGGTGCGATTACTCTGGTAAATTTGTCGGCGGCGGCTTTTTTGCGGGACAGGGGCGTTGTTCCCGGCGCGGCCGCAGGTTTCAGTCTTGGGGAGTACGCGGCTTTGGTAACGGCGGGAGTTATTGACGCCGAAGCTGTTTTTTCTCTGGTTAAATTCCGCGGCGAGGTTATGGAAGCCGCTTCGCGGGCTTTGGATACTGCCGAAGGTCCGCCGGGGATGACGGCCGTTATGGGGCTTGATCTGCCTGATGTCAGGGACGCTCTTGCCGCCGCGGGTATTGCGGATGTGTACGCGGCGAATTATAATAGTCCTGTGCAGACGGTCCTCTCCGGCGCGGCGGCGGCTCTTGGCAGGGCTGAGGCGGCCCTCGCGGCCGCGGGGGCGCGGCGCTGCATACGGCTTGCCGTGTCGGGGCCTTTTCACAGTCCGCTTTTGGCTCAGGCCCGCACCGCGTTTGAGGCTGAGCTTGAGAAGTACAGTTTCGCGGATCCCGCGCTTACTGTGTATTCCAATGTTACGGGAAAGCCCGTCGCCTCCGGCGGGGAGGCAAAGCGCCTGGCCGGTGAGCAGATTACTTCCGCCGTGCTGTGGGTCGATATTGAAAAGAATGTGAAGGCCGCGGGCTGCGCAGGGGTTTTGGAGGCCGGGCCGGGAACGGTGCTGGCGGGTTTATGGAAGGCTTTGTTTCCTGAGCAGCCGTGTCTGGCCGCGGGAACCGTAGAGGCGATTCTGAAGATTTCGGGCCAGTAGGGGCTATGAGCCTGTTATGCTTCAAGCCAAGCCATTGCTGCAATGGCTTGATAGGTTCAAGACGGCGCAATTTTGCGGGGCAAAATTGCGTGAGTAATGCGTTTTCGGGTCTTCCCGAAAATCGCAGAGCCGTCTTCGGCTTATATTTATTAGAAGTCCGACAGGCTCATAGGAGCCTGTTACGCTTAAGGCGGGCCCGTCGGCCGCGCCAGGGATTGGAGGGGCTTGGCCCGTAAGGGCCGGAGCGATAGCGCAGCCCCGGAAAGCCCGGTGCGTATTTTTTTTGGCAAAGCCGAAAAAAATACGCAGGCGCCCAAAGTCTTCCGGTCATGAAAGGAGTGTGTATGCTGGTGCGGGGTAAAAAGGTTTTGATAACGGGCGGCTCAAGGGGAATTGGGCGCGCGCTGGTAACTGAGTATTTGCGCGGCGGGGCTTCGGTGTGGTATCTGGGTTTGCAGAAGGGCGATTTTGAGGAGTACCGGAGGATTGCCGGGGAGGCGGGGGGCGCTGTGGCTTTTGCGGAGTGCGATGTGGCGGACGAGGCGGTTTTGAGCGCGGCGGCAAAGGATGCGGTGAAGGCGGCGGGTGGTTTTGATGTTCTTGTGAATAACGCGGGGATTACGCGGGATGGTCTTGCGTTCAGGATGACGGTTAAGGACTGGAACGATGTTCTTGCGACGAATTTGACGGCGGCTTTTTTGTTGTCGCGGGTTGTTGTTCAGGATATGTTTATAAAGAGAATTCCCGGCGCGGTAGTGAATATTACGTCTATTGTGGGTGTGATGGGCAACGGGGGGCAGGTAAATTACGCGGCTTCAAAGGCGGGGTTGATTGGTTTTACGAAGAGTCTCGCACGGGAGGTGGCGCCGAGGGGTATTCGTGTGAACGCGGTCGCGCCGGGGTTTATCAGGACGACTATGACGGATAAGCTTTCGGATGAGCAGAAGGCGGCGCTGGAGAAGCAGATTCCCATGACGCGGCTGGGCGAGCCTGAGGATGTGGCGAAGGCGGCGCTTTTTTTGTCCTGTGATTTGTCCTCGTATGTAACCGGGCATGTGCTTCATGTGACCGGCGGTTTGGGAATGTAAGCGGGGGGAGCTATGAAAAAAAGGGTTGTTATTACGGGTTTGGGGGCTGTTACGCCTGTGGGAAACAGCGCCGCGGAGAGCTGGCAGGCTGTTAAAGACGGGAAAAGCGGCGTGGGGATGATTACGCTGTTTGACGCGGCGGACTTCGCGACGAAGATAGCGGCCGAGGTGAAGGGTTTTGAGGCGAAGAACTTTATGGATGGGAAGGAGTCCCGCAAGATGGATCGCTTTTCCCAGTTCGCGGTGGCGGCCTCGATTGAGGCGATGCGCGACGCGGGGCTGGAGGCCGGGTCTTTTGATCCGGAACGGGGCGCTTGCGTTTTGGGCGTAGGTATAGGCGGGTTTTGGACTATAGAGGAGTCCCTGCGGGCTTTGGTTCAGAAGGGGCCGTCGAGGATTCCGCCGATGACTATTCCCAAATTGATTGCGAATATCGGGCCGGGCAATGTGTCTATTCATTTTGATCTGAGGGGGCCGTGTTATACTGTAACGACGGCGTGTTCTTCCGGTACGGACGCCATTGGCAGTGCGGTGCGCTGGATAGAGAATGGTACTGTTGATTTTGTTGTTTCCGGCGGCGTGGAGGCGACGATTACGCCTTTCGGCATAGGCAGTTTTAATGTAATTCAGGCTTTGAGTACCCGCAACGACGCGCCGGAAAAGGCTTCGCGGCCCTTCGACAAGGACAGGGATGGGTTTGTGATGGGCGAGGGGGCGGGTATTGTTATTCTGGAAAGTCTTGAGCACGCGCTGGCGCGGGGCGCGAAGATTTACGCGGAGTACGCGGGGTACGGCATAAGCTGCGACGCGAATCATTTGACGGCGCCCCATCCGGAAGGCAGGGGAGCGGTCAGCGCCATGAAGATGGCTTTGGCCGACGCGGGCATGAGCCCGGGTGATATAGACTATATCAACGCCCACGGAACCTCCACGCCGATTAATGATCCGACGGAGACCAGGGCTATCCGTGAGGTCTTCGGGGAGCACGCCGGCAGGCTGAAGGTGTCCTCGACCAAGAGCATGACGGGCCACATGCTGGGAGCGGCCGGCGGGGCGGAGGCGCTTTTTTCCGCGCTGGCGATTCACGAGGGGTTTTTTCCGCCCACGGCGAATCTTGAGGAGCCTGACCCGCTGTGCGATTTGGACTATGTACCGAACAAGGGTATAGCCGGGGATGTGCGCGCGGCAATGTCGAATACTTTCGGTTTCGGCGGTCAGAACGGGATTTTGATTCTTAAAAAATATCTAAAATAGGGAGAAGCCAAAAGCAAGGTTAAAGAATCCCTATAATTATAACTATTCCCTCACTACTCGCTTCCCCCTGAAAAGTATACACTTACTATATGGAAAAACGCAAAGTACGGTTTTTTAATACCACAGGCCCCTGCCGGCCGGAGATGCATTATATGCTGCCCCCGGAAGAGCGGCTTGTGGGCGCGCAGCTGCACCGCTACATAGGGGATCAGTTGTACTGGGCGCTTCACGCCCCCCGGCAGACGGGCAAGACGACGTTTTTGCGAAGCTGGATGCGGGAGATCAACGCGGGAACCCAGGCCGTCTCCTGTTATGTTACGATTGAGCAATGCCAGGGCATAACGAATCAGGAAAAAGCCATGCGTACCATTTACAGTTCCATTTGTTTGTCCGCCGGCAGCGAAAATTTGCCTGTACCCAGGGTCGAAGAAACCGATCCTGATAATCTCATGCAGGCCGCGCTGGGAAAATGGTCGCAGTTGCTTGCCCCCAGGCCGCTGGTTGTTCTTTTTGACGAGGTGGATGTGCTGCAGGGCGAACCCCTGATCAGCTTTCTGCGCCAGCTTCGGGCGGGCTTCGCGAGCCGCGGGGCGGGCGTTTTCCCCATCTCCATCGCTTTGGTGGGAATGAGGGATTTAAAGGACTACATTACCGCCGCCAAAGGCGACGCCCCCGTCAACCCCGGTTCGCCATTCAACATCAAAGCCGATTCCGCGGTGCTGGCTAATTTCCAGGCAAAGGATATTGCCAAACTTTTCGCCCAGCGGACAGAAGAAACCGGGCAGCGGATTACACAGGAAGCTCTGGACTATGTGTACGAACAGTCGAAGGGCCAGCCCTGGATTGTCAACTCTCTTTTTCAACGGGCCACCATGCGGATATTGGACCAGAACAGCGCGGAAACCGTAACACTATACCATATAAAAGAAGCCCGGGAGCAGATGATTTTAGCGCGGGAAACTCATCTGGACGCCCTGGCCTACCGCTTGGAAGATCCCGCCGTCCGCAAGCTGATGGAAACCCTGATTACCGGCGAATCGGATCCCTTTTTGGCCGAAGGCGAAGCCTTCCGTGTATGCCTGGACCTGGGCCTTGTAAGCCTTGAAAGAGGAACCCCCGTGGTTGCCAACCCCATGTACCGGGAAGTCATTGCCCGGCAGCTTACCTACAGCCCCCAACTGGCCATACCCGAGCCGGAGTGGCCCTGGCAAAAACCCGATGGCGCCCTGGATATGGACAGGCTGCTGCGGGAGTTTCAGAAGTTCTGGCGGAAGCATTCGGAAATATGGGAACAAAAGATGAACTACACCGAGGCTTTTCCCCATTTGCTGCTCATGGCTTTCCTGCAGCGGGTTATCAACGGCGGCGGAAATATCGAACGGGAATACGCGGCTGGCCGGGGGCGCATGGACCTGACTGTGGAGTATAACGGACTCCTGTACATTATCGAAATTAAATTGATTCATTCCTACGACACGCCGCGCAGCGTAAAAGAAGAAGGCCTGCGGCAGATCCGGGGCTACCGCGACAGAATAAGCCCCGCCGCGTCCGCCTATTTAGCCGTCTTCGACCGCCGCCCCGCGGCCAAACAACTGCCCTGGGACGAACGCCTGAAATGGACAACCGAAGGGGATATCACGGTAATCGAGTGTTAGGAGCCTGTTGCGCGGCAAAATCGCGGGGGATAGCCAAAATTTTCCCAAAAGGGTATATTACAAAATAGAAGACGGGAGGCAAAGCCATGCTGGTATCGGTTCTGGGATATTTTAAAGCCGGAAAGTTTGTACCCGACGAGGACATAACCATTCCGGAAGATAAAAAAGCGATTGTTACAATTCTGGACGGGGAAACCATCAGGCCGCGTACGAATGCCGAGGCTTGGAAGGAATTATTCGACCTTATTGCGGCAAGCAGTGATGAAGAAATCCCGGAGGAATTCCCCCGGGTAAATTTTAACCGCGAAATTGATTTATGACCGTATTTGCCCTTGATACAAATATTGTATCCTAGATTTTTCACAAAATTATACCTACAACCGTAATTCATTATCCTGCAAAAAATTAAGTTCTTTTTGTGTAGGTATAATCCTTTCACCTACAAATTGTCTAAATTTACCATAGA
>JAISQU010000222.1 GCA_031274005.1 Spirochaetales bacterium | reverse complement strand
TTCGCCGCAAAAAACCGGGCTTTTCGGGGGTTCCGCCGCTGTCGCGGCCGCTTCGCGCCCCTTCAATCCCATTGCGCCCCGCGGGCTTAAAAAAATGGTTTCATTTTGGAACTGGCTCTTCTGTTTAAAACTTACCGCTTTTCCATGTAATACCGGATATACTGGACGACCCGCCTGTTATCACCGGCGTCACTTCCGCATAAAACTGCTTTGATGTATAAACTGTCACAGGGAAAGACTCAACCCCGGCCGCTGTCCCGGAACCTAAAACAGCGTTGGTTTTGGAATCTTTTGCCACCCATTTATAATAGTGTCCATAGCTTACTTGCTTCCATGTTGCTTTTGCCGTTACATTGACGATTTTATAAGTCTTCGTTGTCGAACCTTTTTTGGCGCTAAAACTCACCTTTGGAAATATTGCTGCTCCGGTTCCCGCTCCCCAGTTTGAGTTGGATTTGGAAGTTGAATCCGCTATAGCCATTAAACGGACTATATAATCGGACTGTTTTGATGGCACGGTTACCTTTATGGGCATTTTCTTGAGGGCCGCAGCGCCGCTCACCTTTAAATCCTTAACAGGGTTTTGTGAAAAATTATTCTCAAAAACACCAATTTGATATTTGGTTGTGTTCGCCGGAGTCCAGCTTACCAGGATAGTGTTGGCCGCCGTAGAGCTCGTAGATACCCGTGGCGCAGACGGAGTAGACAGAGGTACTTTAGCCGCATATGCCGCTGCTTTTATAGCGGGGCCGGCAAGAATACTCAGGCCTTGATTCGCCGGCGTTGCAGCTGTTACTACATTTGAGTCGCGGCTGATAATGTTGTTTTCAAAACGCGCGTCAACATAATATTTGTATTGTGAAGAGCTGTAGTTATCTCTTTCTCTCCAAAGTCATATACAACCGTATAGTAATCAGAAAAATCATCTTCAACGGCGTTATCCAAATCTTCAATCGTACCCAAGTCCACGCCGTCTTTCCATCTTACAGCGAAAAGTTTCTCAAAAGAAACAGTAATCGCCTGCGGAATTTCTGCTTCTCCGCTGTCTGACGGATCGCTGCACCCAATCATTACCAGGAATGCCAACATTCCCAGCCAATAACCTTTCTTCAACATGATTAGCCTCCTTGATTACTCTATATATAGAGTTGCCCGAAGCATAGCATAACTCTATTTTTAGAGTCAAGCGCATGGAGAAGAAAACTGAAAAAATTCTGGAAAAGATCCGCTTAAAAAGAATTGAAAATAAGATTTCACTATTGAATTTAGCTACCAGCGCGGGTATTTCACATAGTCATTTATACTATATTGAAAGTAAAAAAGTTATTCCGTCTATTGATGTTGTCGTTAAATTGGCAGACGCCTTAAACATATCATTAAAAGATATTTTAGAGTAATATCTTGTTTAGTCCACACAAACCGGTAAGAGATTTAACCGCAGAGAGCGCAGAGGTCGCGGAGAACCGGAAAAGCAGTTATGCAAGGCTGAAAACGGGCTTTTTTACCATTGTTTCTTCTCTTTGCCCCTGCGATCTCAGCGTTCTCCTCGGTTTTTATCTGTATTTTTACCCCAGTCAAGGCGCTAGCAATAATTATACCGACCACAAGGAGTCAGGGAAAATATTTGGAATATTTTAATGCGCTCGCACTACAGTCATCGAAGATTGTAATTGCAAAAAAACGCGAAACGCTGTATTCTCTCTCCGGTGTACAAAATGCATAATCTGGTCAAATCCATCGGCGAATATGTCATCCGGTCTGTAACGGAAACCCTGTACGCCGCGGGTTATGTTTCCGAGGTGCTCAAACGGACTTTCCGCTTTCTGCGGCATATTCAGCCCAAGTACGGGTACAGGGTTCTTATCATGCAGATACTCTTTACGGGTTTCGAGGCCCTGTGGATTATCGCGATTATCTCCCTTGCGCTGGGCGCCCTGATCATTATACAGGGGCGCAGCTTCCTTGCCCAGTTGGGACAGGGCCAACTGGTATACCCAATCCTTATCACCGTCATTACCCGCGAACTGGGGCCGATTCTGACGGCCTTCATCATTATAGCCCGCTCCGGTACGGCCATGGCAACGGAGTTGGGGTATTCGATTATCTCCCACGAAATTGAAGCCTATCAGTCTTTTGGCATCAACCCCATAGGCTACCTTATTGTACCGCGTTTCCTCGGGGTGACCATCTCCATGGTTGTCCTGAATTTGTATTTTAATATCTTCGGCCTTCTGGGTTCGTTCATCGTTAGCCAATTCATCCGGCCCCTGCAAATACGCGAATACGCGTACAATCTTCTTACCTATCTGACAACCGCCGATGTGTTTTCGGCTCTCCTGAAGAGTTTTATTTTCGGCGCGATTATCTCCTGCACGGCAACCTACTACGGCTTTCGTGTGGAAAGAGCCTCAACGGAAATACCGCAGATCGCAATCAAGGCCGTCAGCCGCAGTTTTGTACTATGTATTCTGGCGGACGCCATTATAACGCTGGTGTATTATTTATGAGTCAGGCTGCAGAGCAGGCGGATGCCGCGGCGCCGGCCCGGCGGGTAGTTGAACTTGAGAATGTTTGCCTTCTCAGGGAGGGCAGCGCGCTTCTGGACCACATCTCTATTGGCCTTGAAGAGGGAAAGTGTACCGTTGTGATGGGGGCTTCAGGAAGCGGAGCCTCCTGTTTCCTCAAGACGGCCGCGGGCATCATGACGCCCAGCAAGGGCAAGGTTCTGGCCTGGGGGCAGGATATCGAAACCATGTCGGCCCAGGAGCAGTTTATCTTCCGGGAAAAACTGGGTTTTGTCTTTCAGGACGCGGCCCTGTGGGCGAATATGAGCGGTTTTCAGAACATAGCCCTGCCCTTCCAGTTCCATCGCCGCGGCATGAGTCAGGAAGAAATTGCCGCGCGCATAGCGGACATTGCGCAGGAATTCGAGTTTCAGGGCAATCTGCAGCTTCGCCCCGTAGGACTCTCCACCGGGGAACGGAAACTTATCTCCTTTATGCGGGCAATGATTCTGGAACCTCCTATGCTTTTCCTGGACGATCCCACCGGATCAATCGATAACACAGCCGCAAAGCATATCCTGAGAATTCTCCTGAAATACAAAGAAGAAGGCCGCACCCTGATTATGGCTACCCACGATCCTGTCTATACGCTGAGGCTTGCGGATAATCTTATCATCCTGCGGCATGGCAAGATGGTGGAGCACGGCGCCTTCGCCAGTGTACGCGCCAGCCGCGACCCATATATCAGGGATGTTTTGAGCGAAAGTCTTCATCTGCCGGATGGCATGTAAAACAGGAGTATAAGCTCAGAGGCGTACCCGGTTTGCCGGTATACATTTTTCTAAGAGCCTGTACAAAATCTCCTTATAATTCGGAATTCGGGCGCATTTGCGGCGTAAAACGCCGCAAACCGGGCCAGGAAATCGCACGGCGAAGCCGTGTGCTTGCAAAATAGGGCAAAACGGCCCGGCGT
>JAISQU010000220.1 GCA_031274005.1 Spirochaetales bacterium | reverse complement strand
CTTTTCGCCATCCCCCAGACCTAAGGCTTTTATTCCCCCTCCCACTTCGCCGCGCGGGCCACCGCTTTCTTCCAGCCGGCAGACAGCCGTGCGCGGTCGTCTTCCTGCATGGCGGGAGTAAAGCGCCGGTCCTCCGCCCATTCCGCGGACAGTTCTTCCGTGTTCTTCCAGAAGCCAACGGCAAGCCCCGCGAGGTATGCCGCGCCCAGAGCGGTTGTTTCGATAGTCCGGGGCCGGGAAACCCCGGCGCCCAGAATGTCCGCCTGAAACTGCATCAGAAAATTGTTTGCCGAAGCCCCGCCATCCACCCGCAAAACCGAAAGCTCCATTCCCGAATCCCGGCGGATAGCCGCAAGCACATCGCGGGTCTGGTAGGCGATAGACTCAAGGGCCGCGCGGATAATGTGCTTTTTGCTCGTTCCCCGCGTCAGGCCCAGCATGGCGCCGCGGGCGTACATATCCCAGTACGGAGCGCCCAGCCCGACAAAGGCGGGCACAAAATACACCCCGCCCGCGTCGGCAGTCTGTGAAGCGAAATATTCAGTCTCCGCCGCGGTCTGCACAAGCCCCAGTTCGTCACGCAGCCACTGCACCGCGGCCCCGGCTATGAAAATGCTCCCCTCAAGCGCGTAGCTTACCTTTCCCCCCAGGCCCCAGGCAATGGTCGACAAAAGCCCGTGCGACGAGGAAATGATTTTATCGCCCGTATTCATCACCAGAAAGCAGCCGGTACCGTAGGTGTTCTTTGCCATGCCCGGCGCGAAACAGGTTTGCCCGAAAAGCGCGGCCTGCTGGTCGCCCGCGATCCCCGCGACAGGAATGACGGGGCCGTCAAAAATTTCCGGCGCGGTATGGCCGAAAACACCGCTTGACTCTTTTCCCTCCGGCAAAAGGCTTTCAGGAATTTCAAGAGCCTCCCGGTTTTTCCCGTCCTATTGCAGCCCGCGGATGTTAAACAGCATCGTTGCCAACGGGAAAACCCTTCCTGTCGAAAAGGATAGCCCGCGAACCGGTTGTTCCCTGGTCAAAAGCAGGGATAAATTTTTTCATGCATCGCATCCCAAATACTGCAAAAAATTCTCAGGGCTTATAACCTGAAAAATCGAATCGGGATAGGCGGCGCTGAACGCGGAAGGAATCTTCGCTTTTTTTTTCGGCGACCATTTGAATTCAAACGCATAGAGACATCCTTCCCGTTCTTCAAGAAGATCTATTTCCTGCTTCTCCCAGGTACGCCAAAAATAGTCTCTGGCGTAAACAGCGCCATACGAACGGGCTTTTAGTCTTTCCAGTATCATAAAATTTTCCCACAAAGCGCCCGCGTCGTTTCGCAAAGCCAGGGGATTATAATTGCGAATGACTGCATTACGCACTCCCGTATCATAAAAATAGTATTTGCTTTTTTTTGTTACTTCGCTGCGCAGATTTCTGCTGAATCCCCGCAGATTGTAGAGCACAAAGCACTTTTCAAGCAAATCAAGGTAGCGTTCCACCGTTTTCATATCAACGCCAAGTTTACCGGAGAGTTCATTCAAACTCACTTCGCTTCCCACCTGGAGCGCAATAAGGGTAAGTAAATTGACCAGCATTTTTGGCTTTTTAATACGTTCCAGTTCCAGTATATCTTTGAGCAGATAAGACTCGGTAAGCTCATTGAGGATTATTTGCTTCTGCCCGGCGGACGCGGCGGTTCTGACTTCGGGGTACATACCGAAGACCAAAAAGTCTTCCAGATTTTGCCTTAGCTCAAAAGCGTTCATGGTCTTCAATAACTCGCCAACCGCCAGGGGATACAGGGTAAGGGGTTCGCCAAGTTTATGCGCGAGATCAAAGCTGAAAGAACCTGTAACGATGAGGCTCAGTTCCGGCCGGGCGTCGATGAGTATTTTAAGCCCCCAGCCTATATCCGGTATACGCTGGGCTTCGTCGATAAATACCGTATCGTAACCGGAAGCCCACTCAAGCAGCAGCTTTGCTTCCTGACTGGATAAAAGCGAACGGTCCGAAAGGTTATCTCCCGAAGCGCGTAAAACCCGGGCATCCTTTCCCAGAGTTTCAAGGTATTTGCTTACCAAAGTCGTTTTCCCAACCCGTCGCGGGCCGTAAATAACGGTAACGCGTTTGGGCATCATAAATGAATGCAAAACATCATAATGACGGGGAATAAATGTATCCATACCAATAATTTAGTGAATTCCGCAAAAAATGTCAATTATACGGAGTTAAACTCCTCATAATCGTATGATTTTACGGATAATAACTCCGCAAACCCGGCTACAAAGCCTTTTTCCCCGACGTGGCGCGGTCAAGAACAATAATGGCCGCCGCCCCGGCAAGCATCAGCCCGGCGGCAAAGAAAAAAGCGCCGTCAAAATTCGCGGGAAGGGCGTTTTGCTGGGCCACAACATATTCCTTCCCCCGGATTATCTGCGTAACAGCCTCGCCCTTCCAGGGCCAGATGCGCCGCAGGGAACCGGCCATAAGACCCACAAGAAAAGCGAGGCTCAGGTTATACCAGCGCGCCAGTATCCAGCGCAGAAAACGGGAAAACGCGGCAAGCCCCACAACAACGCCGCAGGCGAAGGTCAGTATGATAAGGCTATTGTGCATGCCCGTTATCTCGTTCAGGGAAAAAGGCGCTTTTAGCACTCCTATAAGAAACTCATACTTTCCCAGAATGAGCAGGATAAAGGAGCCGCTAATGCCGGGCAAAATCATCGCGCAGATGGCGATAAGGCTTGAGGCAAAAACATAGGGCAGATCATGCGGCGTGGTCACAGGGACAAGGCCCACGAGTACCCAGGCAAAAACCGCGCCCGCGGCGAACAGCAAAACGGAAGAAATCTTCCACGCGGCCTCTTTGCCCACCACATACAGCGAAGCGGCCAGAAGGCCGAAAAAGGCGCTGAAAGTCTCAACAGAGTAAAAGCGCAAAAGGTAGTTCATAAGTCCCGCGAAGGAAAAAAGCGCGAAGAGGATGCCCGTTGCCAGAATCAGGAGAAAACGAAGGTGGAGCCCTTCCAGAGCTGCAGAAAATTTTCCCGCGAGAATTTTTTTTATAAAGGCAAGGTCAAGCGACCGTATGGCGGTTAAAAGCGGCTCGTATATTCCCGCGATTAAAGCGATTGAGCCGCCGGACACGCCGGGAATCACATCCGCACAGCCCATGCAAAAACCCTTCAGGGCAAGAATGGCCGCGTCTTTCCAGGTATCCGGCCCGGGCGAGCCGAAAAAAGCCTTTTTAAGGTTTCCCATACAAAGCGGCCTACTTCTGCAAAGTGGCTGCGTGAACCTTGGCCGCGGCGTCTTTCCCGGCGAGGTATGCTATAATGGCGAGGGCGAATTCCGCGGCGGTTCCCGGCCCCCGTGATGTAATAAGGTTTCCATCCGCGACAACCCGGTCTTCGCTGAAAGAAGCGCCGGACACATCCTTTTCATAACCGGGGTAACAGGTAAACTTTTTCCCTTTCAGAAAACCGCCGGGACCCAACACGACCCCCGGAGCGGCGCAGATAGCGGCCACAAGTTTCTCTTCCGCAAAAAGAGCGCGCACAAGTTCCACAGCCGCGGCGGATTTTGCTATGTTCGCGGCCCCGGGCATCCCGCCGGGAATCACAAGCCCGTCGAGATTCGCCGGCGCATCTTTCAGAAGGACATCGGCCGTAAGGGCGACGCCGTGCGCTCCGGTTACGGTCTTTCCCGTAACGCCCGCCATAATCACTTCGACGCCCGCGCGGCGCAGAAAATCCACGGGAGTTACCGCTTCAACTTCCTCAAATCCTTCGGCCAATAAAACAGCTATTCTTTTCATGTTTACAGTATAGCGCAGTCCGCAAAAAGTGAGAAGCGCCCTGGTGGCATTCACCGCAATTTCCGCTGCCGACATGTGGTTCGCATAGGCGAACCGCATGTCGGCTACTATCAGGGCAACAGCATTTAACATCACTATGAAAAATTAAATTGCACGGAGTGCAATAAGCCCGTGGGGCGCAAGGGATAGAAGCGGAAATCCTTTTGGTCTGCCAAAAGATTGCAGCGGATAGCCCGGTTTTTTGCGGCTTTACCGCAAAAAATGCGCTATTATAAC
>JAISQU010000023.1 GCA_031274005.1 Spirochaetales bacterium | reverse complement strand
GGTAAAAGCCCGCTCCTCCCCGGCAATTTCTTTCAGCCGGGCTTCACGGGCAGAGCGGAAATCATCCTGCAAAGAGTTTAAAACATCGTGAACGCGCTTGTCGGCCATATCCTGGGCTTCGCGTACAAGCTCTCTGCCGGAGTTTTCAGCCTCAAGAAGTTTTTTCAAGAGATTGGCGTCGCTCATGATTCCCTGCTCTCCAGAATGTTTTCGTACTGTTTCAGGATGGAATATGCCTTTTCGGCGCTGTCCGCGGCCCGCATATCCGTATAAAAGCCGGGATTCTCCAGAAGTCCCGCGATTTTTTTCAGGGTTTTCAGGTGAAGCTCCGCGCTGTCCGGAGAAGAGATCAGAAGAATGATAAGGTACACCGGCTCCCCGTCAAGGGCGTCATACTCTATACCCTCCGCCGATATTCCTATAACGCCGCAGATTCCTTCGATTCCCGCGGCCTTTCCGTGCGGAAGGGCTATTCCGGTCTTGATGCCCGTGGACATTCTGGATTCGCGTTCCATGATTCCCGCGAGAATCTCGTCACGGTTTGGTATGTTATAGCCGCGTACAAGCACATCAACGAGTTCCTCAAAGACCTCGTCCTTATCCCCGGCTTCAAGGCCGGCCTTTATACGCGATACGGAAAAAATATCCTGCAGCAGCATTTCATTGCTGTTCGGGTTCGCCGGGAGCAATATCTGCGGCCTCATCCCCGGCGGGCGCTTCTTCGGTTGTCCACCAGTCCGTGGTTCCCGCGGAAGTATCGCGCCTCTGAATCTGGGCCGCTCCCACAACATCACCCGCCTCGTCTGAACTTTTTACCCAGGACAGGCCCAGGGAAGTTAAAAGAAAAATCGCGCCCAAAATGGAAGTAAGTTTCGTTAAAACATTTCCCGAACGGCTCCCAAAGGGCGTGGAACTTCCGCCCCCGAAAATGCCGCCCAGGCCCTCGCCCTGCTCATCCTGAATAAGCACTAAACCCATAAGAAGAAAAGCGCAGATAACGAATATAACGATAAAGACAATTTCAACAATTCCAATAAGCATGTATATCCCCTTTATTTATCAAAAAGCGCTATAGCGGAAAAAGTTTCTGTTTTTAAGGCCGCGCCGCCCACAAGAGCGCCGTCTATATTCGGCATGGTAAGAAGGTCTTTGGCGTTTTCCGGCTTGACAGAACCGCCGTACTGAATAATCATCGCGCCGGCGGCGGCGGCGGAATACAGTTTTTCCAGTTCGGCGCGGATAACCGCGTGAATCGCGTCCGCGTCCTGGGGAGTCGCGTTCTTTCCCGTGCCTATGGCCCACACGGGTTCATATGCGATGGTAACGCGCTGGAGGTCTTTCTCCGGAACTCCCGCAAGGCCCTTTGCCGTCTGGCCCGTAACAATGTCGTTGGCCTTTCCCGCCTCGCGCTCCTGCAGGGTCTCCCCCACGCACAGAATAAGCTCAAGGCCCTGAGCAAGCGCCAGTTTTACTTTGGAGTTGATAAACTCGTCTTTTTCGCCGTAAATGGCCCTGCGCTCGGAATGCCCTAGAATAACAACCCTGACGCCGATTTGTTTCAGCATCAGAACGGAAACCTCACCCGTATGGGCGCCCTGTTCCTGGTTCGACATATTCTGAGCGCCCAGAAGAATGGGCGTCTTGTCCACAACCTTTGCCACCGCGTCCAGAGCCGTAAAAGGCGGAGCAATCATTATTTTATGCTTGCAGGAGGCCATGTCTTTCACGAGCGCCTGGGCAAGAGAAACCGCCTCCGGTACTGTTTTATGCATTTTCCAGTTGCCGGCTATGTATTTAATACGCACTTTTCATGCTCCTTTCTATTTTTGCTGCAACGCGGCTATGCCGGGCAGAACTTTACCTTCAAGGAATTCCAGAGAGGCCCCGCCTCCCGTTGATACATGGTCAATTTTATCGGCAAGGCCGAACTTATTAATCGCCGCCACAGAATCCCCGCCGCCCACAACGGTAGTACCCTTGCAGTCCGCCGCCATTTTCGCTACTTCCTGCGTACCTTTTGAAAAGGCGTCAAACTCAAAAACCCCCAGCGGGCCGTTCCATACCAGAGACTGCGCGGCCGCTATACGGGAACGGATTTTTTCTATGGTCTTTGGCCCTATGTCCATACCCATTTTCCCGTCGGGAATATCCGCGCTGTCCACAGTCTCCGCGGCGGCCTTGTCGGAAAACTCCGAAGCGACAATGTGGTCAACAGGCAGGATGAGTTCCACGTTTTTTATCTTTGCCTGCGCAAAGAGCTTTTCCGCGGTATCAAGAAAATCATTTTCAACAAGGCTGCTGCCTATGGAATGCCCCTGCTGCTTCAGAAAGGTATAGGCCATGCCTCCCCCGATAATCAGGGTGCTGCAGGTATTAATAAGGGATTCAAGCACCGCAATTTTGGAAGAAACTTTTGCCCCGCCTATGATGGCGACAAAGGGTTTTGCCGGATTTTTCAGAAAAGGCTCAAGATACTGCACCTCTTTTTCCATAAGAAAGCCGCCCACCGCGGGCAGAAACTTTGCCACATCGGTTGTCGACGCGTGAGCACGGTGCGCCGTACCAAAGGCGTCGTTGACAAACACATCCGCATAGGCGGCGAGCTTTTCCGCGAAAGCCTTGCGTACATCCTCTTCTTTGGCTGTTTCCTCTTTATGAAAGCGGGTATTTTCTAGCATAAGGATTTCCCCGCCTGAGAGACCCTGTACCAGGGCTTCGGTTTCCGCCCCTGTGCAGGAAGGCGCGAACTTGACTGGCCTGGCTATAAGTTTGGCCAGATACGCCGCCACAGGGGCAAGCCTGTGTTTGCCCTCAAGGTAGGCCGCCTCGTTAAAGGGCTTGCCCGCTTTCTCGGCCTTTTCCTTTGCCTTCTGGGCGTCCTTTTTAGGATCGCCCAGGTGAGACATAAGAACAAGGCTCGCGGCCCCCTCGTCCAGAATATAGCTGATGGTCGGAAGGGCGGCGCGAATGCGCGTATCGTCCTGCACAACGCCGTCCTTCATGGGGACGTTAAAATCCACCCGCTCCAGGACGCGCCTACCCTTC
>JAISQU010000177.1 GCA_031274005.1 Spirochaetales bacterium | reverse complement strand
CATTTGCGGCGTAAAACGCCGCAAACCGGGCTTTTCGCTCCAATCTTTTGGCTAACGCCAAAAGGATTTCCGCTTCAATCCCTTGCGCGCCCGGGGGGGCAAGATATTAAACAGGCTCTTACGCGTGCGTTTGCCTGGGCATGCAAAAAACCGGGCCAGGAAATCGCACGGCGAAGCCGTGTGCTTGCCAAACGAGGCAAAACGGCCCGGCGTATACAAAAGCCCCTGCCGTTATACCCCGGCAGTAGATTACAAGCCGTAAAAACCAGACCTGAAAAATTGCGAAGTAATTTTGCAAGCGTCTTTACACAAAACGGACGCTCGCGCCCCTTCAATCCCTTGCGCCCCACGGGTTTCAAAAAATGGTTTCATTTTGGAACCGGCTCAATTTATTTGGGATAGCGCACTGGCGCCTTTCACCGCAATTTCCGCCCGCCTAACGGCGGGGACACAATCACGGAAATATGCGGAGGGGACATAACCAGCACGGCAATTGCTGCGCAATTGCCTTTCCATTCACCAGCTTTGGTGACAACCGTGAAGTACACTGGTGACTTTCCCCGCAATTTCTGGGGCGATTCCCCCCGCCGATGCGGGGTCGACCCTTTCACGGAAATATGCGGAGGGGACATAACCGGAACGGCCCGCGCCCGGCGCGGGCGCTGCTTTCAGGAGCGATGTTTTTTAGCCGGTAGAGTCCTGGTGACTTTCACCGCAATTTCCGGGGCCGACATGCGGTTCGCCTATGCGGGGTCGACCCTTTCACGGAAATGTGCGGACGGGACATAACCAGCACGGCCCGCGCCCGGCGCGGGCGCTGCTTTCAGGAGCGATGTTTTTTAGCCTGAAGAGGGCTGGCGACTCTCACCGCAATTTCCGGGGCGATTCCCCCCGCCGATGCGGGGGGAATCGCCTACTTGATTTTTTTATCCAATCCATGCAGTATATTTGCCGGAGAATATGAAATGCCGTATAGTATTTTCAAAGCCCTACAGAAGTCTGCGGACAGGCGTAAGCGCGATAAAACCATGCCTGCGCCGGGAACAATAACAAAAATATGAAATTTGCGAGTACCAAAGATCCTCATACGGAAGTTTCTTTCCGGGAGGCTGTTTTCCGCGGCCTGGCGCCGGACGGGGGGTTGTACCATCCCGTGGGCGCGCCGGACCTTGGGTCTGTGATGGCCGGTTTTGGCGGCCGGGCTTCCTCGGCGGAGATAGGGGCTGCTCTTACGGCGGCGCTCTTCGGGCCGGAAATCTCCGGTGACGCCGCGCAAAGGATTGCCCGCCGGGCTTTTACCTTTGAACCGGCGCTTGCGCCCCTGGACGGCGGGGCCATACACATTCTTGAGCTTTTTCACGGGCCTTCCTGCGCCTTTAAAGATTTCGGCGCCTGCTTTCTCGCCGCGGTGATGGAGGAATTCCTGATGCAGGAGGCGGCAAAGGCGGTTATTCTTACGGCCACCTCCGGGGATACGGGGAGCGCCGTGGCGCGGGCTTTTCACAGGCGGGCGAATATAGACGTGGTAATTCTCTATCCCTCGGGCAGGGTGAGTCCCCTGCAGGAAAAACAGCTTACGACTCTTGGAGAAAATATTACGGCCCTTGAGGTACAGGGTTCTTTTGACGACTGCCAGCGTATGGTAAAAGAAGCCTTTGTGGACCCGCAGCTCAGCGGCAGCCTGCGGCTTACCAGCGCCAATTCGATTAACCTGGGCCGCCTTATTCCCCAGGCTTTTTACTACGTGTTTGCCTGTACCCGGCTGTCCGCTGCGGATAGAAAGAAGGGGCCGGTTTTTTGCGTTCCCAGCGGAAACTTCGGCAATCTGACGGCCGGGGTTTTGGCCTGGCAGTGGGGCCTGCCGGTCCGGCGGTTTATCGCGGCGACGAACATCAACAAAGTTGTACCCGAATATCTTGAAAGCGGCGTCTATTCCCCCCGGCCCTCGGTTCATACGCTTTCCAACGCCATGGACGTGGGCGACCCCTCGAACTTTGAACGCCTTCAGGCGATCTTTGATAAAAGCAGAGACAGGATGAGTGGACTTATTGAGGGTCTCTTTGTTACCGACGATGAGACCTTCGAGACCATACGCGGCGTTCACGCGGAAACAGGTATGTTCCTCGATCCCCACACGGCCCTGGGCGTATGCGCCGCGCGGCGTTTTCGCGCCTCAGAGAGCGCCGGGGATTCTCAGAACGAGCCGGTCATTACGCTTGCCACAGCCCACCCCGGAAAGTTTCTTGAAGTGGTTGAGGAAGCTACCGGCAGCCGTCCGCCCCTGCCCGAGAGCCTTGCCGGAGTGCTGAATCTGCCGAAGAAATCCCTTGTTGTCGAAAACACGGGCGCCGCGTTAAAAGCGTTTTTGCTGGAAAAATTTCGATAAAGAGAGCCGGTTCCAAAATGAAACCATTTTTTGAAACCCGTGGGGCGCAATGGGATTGAAGGGGCGCGAAGCGGCCGCGCCAGCGGCGAAACCCCCGGAAAGCCCGGTTTTTTGCGGTTTCGCCGCAAAAAATGCGCACGAATGATTACGGTTTTCATTTTGGAACCGGCTCAAGAGTTTTACGTTTATGGTACAGAGCGCGTCTTTGGGAGGACCTCGATGCGGAGAAAAGACCGCGAAATAGAAAGCCCGGAAGAAAAACTGCGGATACTCGATGGCTGCACGGTATGCCGTCTCGCCATGGCGGATAATAACGAGCCGTATATCGTACCCCTCAATTTTGGCTACACATACAAGGACGAAGTTCTTACCCTGTATTTCCACAGCGCGCGCGAAGGAAAGAAAATCGACATTATGAAAAAGAACGCGCGGGTGTGTTTCGAGATGGACGGGGGACACTCCCTGGTGGAAGCCGATACAGCCTGCGGTTATGGCTACGCCTACGAAAGTGTCACGGGTTCCGGCAGCGTCGTTTTTATTGAAGACCCGGCGGAAAAAGCGTTTGGTTTAAATATGCTGATGAAGCGCCAGACAGGAAAAGGGGATTTCGCTTTCCCGGAAAGTGCGTTGGCGGGCCTTGCCGTTTATAAAGTAGTGGCCTCGTCCTTTACGGGCAAAAAGCGGCCTGCCCCTGAGTCAGCGGTTCCCCTCACCCGGTAAGGCCTTAGAGCCTGTTCAAAATCTCCTTATAATTCGGAATTTGGGCCCGGTTTGCGGCGTAAAACGCCGCAAACCGGGCCAGGAAATCGCACGGAAAAAATTGGTGCACCCAAACCGCCGCCTCCTCCTTGCATGAAGCCGCAATTTGGAAGTATTATACGGCGATATCGAATCGCGGGAGGTACGTATGCCGTATGTTCTTGTAAATACGTCGCTCAAGCTCGACGCAGTCCGGAAAGAGAAGCTCAAGGCCGAGTTTGGCCGTCTTATAACCATTATTCCCACAAAAACAGAGGCCGGGCTGCTTGTGGACTTTTCCGATGGGCACACTATGTACCGCGCGGGCGAAGAAGCCGCCTGCGCCTTTATTGAGGTGCGCCTTTTCGGTAAGGCCGAAACAGAGGTCAAAAAGAAATTCACAAAAGAAGTGTTCGAAATGCTTAACAAAGAACTTGGACTTGAGATTCCGCGCATGTATCTGAACATCCAGGAATTCGAAACCTGGGGTTCTGCGGGTATATTCAAACCATAGGATAGTTTATGCCGGCGCGTATGTTCGAAAAACTTCAGAATGTTGCCGTGCGGTTCATAGCATCCGACGCGAATACTGTGCCCGCCGGCAAGGCGCGCAGGCCCCACATCGCGGGAATGCGCATTTACGGTGAACCGCTTTTCGGATTCGCCGAAGCCGGAGACCCGTACCTTGCCGGACTGAAAGACATTCCCGCGGCGGGTATAAACCCCGCGCTGCCGCGCGAATGGCTGCCCGCCGCGCGGACAGTCATTTCGTTTTTTTTGCCTTTTACCGCGGCAGTCCGCGCCAGTAATCGCGGCGGGGACTACCCTTCGCCGGAATGGCTGAACGCCCGTATTGAGGGGCAGGCCGCCTGCGAGCAGTTGTGCCGCCGTCTGGCCGCGGCTCTTACCGGGGCGGGCCATGAGGCCATTATTCCCGCCCTGGACGCGCGGTTCTGGAGCAAGGCGCTTGCGCCCGAGACAGGCGGCCCTGTGTTTACCAGTAACTGGTCTGAACGCCACGCGGCTTATGCCTGCGGACTGGGAACGTTTTCGCTTTCGCGGGGACTTATTACAAAAAAGGGAGTCGCGGGGCGTTTCGGCAGCCTCATAACGTCGCTGAAAATTCCCGCAACAGGGCGGCCGTATTCGGGCCTGTACGACTACTGCACAAAATGCGGGGCCTGCGTTCGGGCCTGCCCCGTACACGCGATAAGCATGAAAGACGGTAAAGATCACATCCCCTGCAGCCGCTTTCTGAACAAGACAAAGGCGGAAAACGCTCCCTACTACGGCTGCGGCAAATGTCAGACCGCGACCCCCTGCGAAGCGGGGCTTCCCGGATAGTCCCCTGTCTATACGTACCCACAATGACTCTCCTCGCCCTGAAGAACGAGGTATCGTCGTTCTGCAAGAACTCGTTTTATGTTCGTTGGGTGCACCAATTTTTTCCGTGTAAAATCACCGGAAGCCCTTGGGCCGCGCCAGGGATTGCAGCGTAAATCCTTTTGGCATCGCCAAAAGATTGAAGCGGAAAGCCCGGTTTTTTGCG
>JAISQU010000176.1 GCA_031274005.1 Spirochaetales bacterium | reverse complement strand
GGCGGGGCGGACAGCGCGGGCCCACCCACCACTCGACTACACGCTTCACACCATCCCTCCACGAACCTCGGCCGATCTCGCAGCAATTGCCGTGGCGGTTATGCCGCTTCCGCACATTTCCGTGAGAGTGTTCCCGCCGCAAGGCGGGCGGAAATTGCGGTGAGAGTCACCAGTGCGCTTCCTGTGATAGAACAAATCGCCTGAAAGTAAGACCCGCGCCCGGCGCGGGCCGTTCCGGTTATGTCCCCGCCGCACATTTCCGTGATGGCGGTAGTACACAGTCAGGAATTTAACTGTGAATTGTTCAGCGGGTGCACCAATTTTTTTCCGTGCAAAATCACTGGAAGCCCTTGGGCCGCGCCAGGGATTGCAGCATGCCCCGGAACCGCACGCGCGAGCGTGTTGTGGAAAATGCAGCATTTTTCTATTCCGTGGTTGTGCCAGAACCGAGGCCCTAAAAAGCCCCGGCATATTCCGTGTGTGCGATAGCACACCTACAATCATACCTATCGGAACAAAGCGCCGGAGGTGCTGTATACAAATGCTATGGGCCGAGCAAAAAAGGCGCGCGGAAAAAATTGGCGCGCCCAAGGGCGGCATTCATGAGAGTTGTTCAGAAGCTAAAGTTTCCGAACACTCTATTCACGGCTCAGCAAAACGGATGCCGCCGTCCTCCACTGAGCAATGTCACTACTATAAGGCCGATAACCCTTCGCATTAAAGATATACCGCTGATAATCGGTCCGCGCCGGAGTTCCCGCCACTCCGCCGTTTTCCTGACTGTTGCCGTATTTAAAATGCCGCACGGTTAACAGGTCAAAAACAGCTTTGCCGTTCCCGTCTGTTTGAATGGTTTGCCTGTAATCATCTTCCGTATTGGTCAGCACAATGGTTTTGTTTGCCAGCGCCCGGCCGTTTTCATCCTTGAAGGTCAGGGCCTTTCTTTCGCCGTACCGGATTTCCATTTTACCGGTTCCGCCGTAGAAATCCGGCGTCATTTCGCTTTCGGTAATGCCGATGAGTTTTGTATCGGTCATGGAATTTCCCTGAGTAGTCCAGTACCAGAAGCCCAGGCGGACGGGGGCGAAAAAGCCGTGATCACTGTCGTGCCGGATTTTTTCCAGGGTGGTACGGTAGAAGCGGGCGCCGCTGGTGATACCGTAGCCTTCGCCTATTATTATGTGATTAACATTGCTTATGAAGTGGTTATCTTCGAATATGAGCGCGGTTGGAACGGCTTCGGAGACATAATTGAGACCTTGAATACTTACGGCGGCGATGGCGTTGTTTACATCCCCGTTGTAATAAAGCCCCGTATGCTGGCCGGCTGAGGGGCTAAAATTTCCGGGCATGGCTTCGACTTTTACCTTGTTGTTCCGGTACACGATGTTTTTATCTCCTGCGCCGTTGATAGTCCAGATACCCCGCGCCATGTTGCACTCATCCTCCGCTTTCAGTACGATGATATTGCCCTGGAAGAGCATATTTTCAAAGACGAGATTTTCGCTGTCGTAATTCGTAACGCGCATCCCCGCGACGCCTGATATTCGGGCGTATTCGGTACTGCGCTGAGTGGGCGCAAACCCCCGCAAATAGATAAAGTTGTTCGTTACCGTAATGTCGTTGCCCCATCCTATGCCGATAGGATTGTAGCCCATGCCGAAGACTTTGTTGTCCTTCACGGTGGCGCCGTTGCCTGCGCCCAGGGCGAAACTGTTGGTGTCGAAAGAGTCGCAGTAGAGTTCGTTCTCCCGGACCAGCGTAGCGCCGTCTATGCCGCGCTGGCGGAAGCGGCGGAGGGAGTTATAGGTGGCTTCGGTACCGGCTCCGGGATCGGCGATCAGGGCGCGGACAGCCATGTGGCGGTCGGTGACAACCCCGCCGCGGTCGTAGAGAATGTTGTGGTGGGTGTAACCTTTGCCGACGTACATACCGGAGGTTTGGCCGCTGTAATAGTCAACGGTAAGACCGGCAATTTCGTTATGAGTACTGCCGCCCATGTGGTATAAGAAGAGCGGGCCGCGCTCAGGCGTACCTTTTGCACCCTGTTTAACAACGCCGTTGTAGATCTTTGTGTTTACAAAATTCCAGAGACCGGCGCGAATGCCCCAGGATCCGCTTTCGTTGTACTGTCCGTCGGAAGAGGCGTCAAAGGGATTATTGGCGTTATCATAGATAAGCGTATGGCCGTTCAGGTCTATGGTAACATCGCTGGATTTGACATTGATGCCGAGGCCATTCGTGGTAACGTCTTCCATGAAGACATAGGTTCCGGGCGTGGTAATGAAGAGGCCGGGGCGGACCACGCCGCCGGCATTGTGGGTGAAATCATTTTGACGGAGTTGGCGGACTTCGCCGGAGAATGTTTTCGTGGTGAAAGTTGTATCGGGTAAAGCTATTGTCTTGCCGCTGTAGTCCCGTGCGAAGACGCGGTAATGATAGGTCTTTCCCGGCTGGAGGCCTTTCAGGTAGTGGAGGTGGTTATAGAAGTAGGATTCGGAAACAGCGGTATGGCTGCCGTAGGAGGCGGTTTCGCCGTATTCGATGACGGAAATGGACCACAGATTGGTGGCAAAGCCTACCGCGTGGGAGTTATAGGAATTGTGTTCCCAAAAACTGCCCTGTTTGATTCCAAATTGAGTGCCAAACGTTTCCGCTATGAACGGTTCCGTAGTGGGGGCAAATTTTTCCAGCCGGTAGTTAAAGAAATACTTATCGGCGTCTGTTACCGGATTGGGAGAAGGATAAGGCTGGGGCTGCGTAAGGTACGCTGAAGCAGCGGAGGATCCTGTGAGTACAACCGGAACCGGGCGGTATTCCTGGGGGTCGTCCAAATCAGAAGGGTCGCCTGAAAGATAACCCAGCGCCTCATCCTGACTGCAAGACACTACAACAATGAAAAGCGCCAAAAGGCGACCGATATTACCTGCTTTCATAAATAAACCTCCGTTGTACTTCTGCCCTTTGCGCGTTTGCGCGCGCCCGAATTTCTTTTTTACGGATTCAGCATCCTGAAGTCTTCGCCCAGGAAAATCCGGCGGACTTCCGGGTTGTCGGCAAGTTCCCGCGGCGTTCCCTCAAAAGCGATGATACCCTGGTTCATAATCATGGCCCGGCGGGTAATCTCAAAGGTATCGTAGATGTTGTGGTCGGTTATCAGGATTCCCACCCCCTGTTCCGACAGGCGCGTAATGATTTTTTTCAGTTCCCCGACGGTTTTGAGATCGATTCCCGCGAAGGGCTCATCCAAAAGAAGAAACTTTGGTTCTATAGCCAGCGAGCGCGCAATTTCGGTTCTGCGCCTCTCCCCGCCGGACAGAGTAATCGCCTTTTGAAACCGCTTGTCCTTGAGGCCGAACTCTTCCAGCAGCGTTTCCAGCTTTTCGCGCTTTTCTTCCGGGTTGAGATCTTTCCTGGTCTCCAGAATCGCCATGATGTTTTTCTCCACCGTAAGTTTTGTAAAAACCGAGGTTTCCTGCGGCAGATAGGATATTCCCGCCAGGGCCCGGCGATACATGGGCAGCCGGGTCATGTTTTCTTCCCTCAGGAAGATTTCTCCGCCGTTGGGTTTGATGAAGCCCACAATCATGTAGAAAGTCGTTGTCTTCCCCGCGCCGTTCAGCCCCAGAAGCCCCACGACTTCGCCGGCCTTCATGGAAAAAGACACGCCCTTGACAACTTCTTTTCTGCCGAAACTCTTGCGCAGCTCTTCAGTCCGCAGAATTATATCACTCATTCGGCCTCCCCGGTCCCGGTTTCTCCGTCCCCGCCGGTTTCGGTTTCGGTATCAACCCCGGTTTCGGTATCAGCCCCGGCTTCGGTATCGGCCGCGGTTTCCGGTTCGGCCTCTGATTCGGAAACTATGGTTCCCGTAACGGAACCCAAAAGGCTGATCTCCTCCGTGTCAAGATTCATCACAATGCGGGTAGCCCTGTACTCATCTTTTTTCCAGAAAAGGACGGGCATCCCCGAAAGTTCCAGGGTGTTTGTATTGCGGCGGTAGGTTGTAAACTCGGCGCGGGCGGCAAGGTCTTTTTTGATAATCCTGCCCCCTATCTGGATGATGACCAGATCTTCCTTGTCACGGTTTTCCAGCCTGTGCCCGCGGATGATGATTTCGTTTTCTTCATCTTCCATGTAGGCGTTTCCCACGGCAAGAAGGTTGTTGTTGATTCTGTCAAAGCGGAGGGTGTCGCAGGTAATAAACAGTTTCTTTTCCTTGTCCCGCGCGACCACGTTCCCGCGGCACTCGGCAAACTGAAAATCCTTGCCGTAAATCTCGATTTCGTCCGCGGTGATCTCAGTCTGGTCGGATGCGATGCGGGCCTCTCCCCGCAGAAGGGTTCTCTCCTTGCCCTTGGCAAGGCTGGTCGACATGCGGTTTCCCGTAAAACGGAAGGTGTCCGCTGCGAGCTGCGCGCCGGGCTGCAGAAACAAAATACAAACCGCGCACAGCGAAAAAAACGCCGCGGCGCCGTCAATTTTCACCTTTATTCTCCGCCTCATCATCTTCAACAACATAATTCCCGTCCACGGTCTGCATAAAAGAAATGATAAGCCGTTTGATATCCGCCTCAAAACCCATTCCGGAAAAATGAGAGCCGTCTTCATCAAAAATTTCCGTCTCCTCACCCGCTGCCCCCGCAAGGAAACGCCGCTCGTCATCCCAGTACAGGCGCTGCGTACGTATGCTTCCCTTTTCCCTGTGGGATATAAGTTCAATATTTCCCTCGATCTCGGCGTTTTTCGTATCCGTATGATACACTACGCTGTCCGCCCGCCCCTCGGCAATCAGAACCCCGTCCTGGTCATACTCATAAAAGTCCACCCCGAAAATGACAATTTTCTTCGCGGCCTCAAAACTCTCGGAGCTCCGGGCCGTCATTTCCATGATAAGCCTGTCCTTTGTCGCCATCCGGTGACGAAGCCCTGTCATGCGGATATTCGGAACCGTTTCTTCCAGTTCTTCGGCTATCTGCCCTTCGCGGTAGTTGATACTGCACGCGCAAAAAAGCGCCGCGAGAAAAAACAGGAAGAAACCGCCCGTATACCTCAACCGGCGCCCCTCGCCGCGGCGTTTTCTTTTGCCGCCTCGATAAAACTCTGAAACAGGGGATGGGCCTGAACAGGTTTTGAAAGGAACTCCGGGTGAAACTGTACGCCTATTCCCCAGGGGTGGCCTGCCCACTGCATACACTCCACGAGCTCGCCGTCGGGCGTCAGCCCCGCGATTTTGAAGCCCGCGGTTTCAAGCCGCTCACGGTACTTATTGGAAACCTCGTAGCGGTGCCGGTGACGTTCAAAAATCTCCGCGGTTCCGTAAATCCCGCGCGGCAGAAAGCCGTCCACAAGATGCGTCTCGCTGCGCCCCAAACGCATCGTCCCGCCGTAATTTTTCACGTCAATCTGCTCTTCCAGAAGAATAACTACAGGATTCCCGCAGGCGGGCGAAAACTCCGTACTGTCCGCGTCCTCCAGCTTCAGGACATTGCGGGCAAACTCTATAACCATCACCTGCAAACCCAGACAAATTCCAAAGTACGGAATCCCGTGTTCCCGCGCCCACTTCGCCGCCGTCACCATGCCCAGAATCCCCCGCGACCCGAAACCGCCCGGCACAAGAATCCCGTCTATGTCCGCGAAAACTGCCTCAGGGCTGGCCTGCTTCTCCAGCTTTTCCGAATCAATCTTGAGAAGCTCAACCCGTACGCCGTTGGCAAACCCCCCGTGGTACAAGGCCTCGTCAACCGATTTGTACGAATCGGCGAGATCGGTATACTTTCCCACAAAGGCTATGCGCACGCGCTGTTTTGCCCCGCTGTGCGTGTCCACAATCTTCTGCCAGGCGCTCATATCCGAGGCGCCCACCGGCAGTTCCAGTTTTCGCAGGACAATCTCATCGAGTTTCTGCTGCTGATAGATAAGCGGGATTTCGTAAATCGTTGTTTTGATATCATGGGCCGAAATGACCGACTCAAACTCCACGTTGGTAAAAAGCGCGATCTTCCGCCGCATCTCCGGCTCGATAAACTGAGGCGCCCGGCACAGAAGCACATCCGGCTGAATCCCTATCTCAAGCATGGCCTTTACCGAATGCTGCGTAGGCTTTGTCTTAAGTTCTCCCCCCGAAACCTCCGGAATCAGCGTCAAATGAACCGACAGCACGTTTTTTTTGCCGAGTTCGTGGATTATCTGCCGCGCGGCTTCCAGAAAGGGAATAGACTCTATATCGCCCACCGTGCCCCCTATCTCGACAATGACAACATCCGTGTCCGTATCGTCGCCTATGGCGTAAATCCGCTGCTTGATGCGGTCGGTAATATGCGGAATCACCTGAACCGTCCGGCCCAGATACTGGCCTTCGCGCTCCTTTTGAATGACTTCCTGATAGACCTGCCCTGTTGTAATGGAGTTTGCCCGCGACAGGGGCGAGAGGGTAAAACGCGCGTAATTGCCCAGGTCAAGGTCCGTCTCGGCCCCGTCGTCGGTAACATATACCTCGCCATGCTGATACGGACTCATAGTCCCCGCATCCACATTGATATACGGGTCAATCTTGATCATCCGCACCCGCAGACCCCGGCTTCCCAAAAGGCAGCCCAGCGAAGACGCCGCGACCCCCTTGCCCAAACTCGAACACACACCGCCTGTGACAATGACGTACTTCTTCATGTATATCTATTATTCAAAAGCCCTGCCCATGTGTCAACGGCAATACAGGGCAACAGCGCTTACTTTTTCCTGGTTATAATGGCGCATTTTTTGCGGCAAAGCCGCAAAAAACCGGGCTTTTCGGGGGTTCCGCCGCTGGCGCGGCCGCTTCGCGCCCCTTCAATCCCTTACGCCCCACGGGCTTTTCGGCCTTTTGGCCTTTATATGCGCCTAAAGTCTTTTTAGGGCCTCGGTTCTGGCACAACCACGCTCTCGCGTGCAGTTGCCGGGGCATGCTGCAATCCCTGGCGCAGCCCAAGGGCTTTCAGTGATTTTGTACGGAAAAAAATGGCGCGCCCGGAGTCCCCGTGAGTCTATAGCGCAGAGTGAAAGCATCTGTTATACTAAAAGGGTAGATAATCCTGATTACGCACAAGGAATTTATGAAACTATGTTTAACCTGCAAAGAGAGATAGAAGAACTTTTGGAGAAATATCCTGATCCGAGAAAAGGGGCCGACGGTATCCGGGAGTTTTATGAAAGGTTTGAGCGGGACGCCTGCCTTCCTATGTACGGGAACACTCGCGGATAACCGCGACCCCTTGTGTCAAGGCCGCGTGAGGGTAGCCTGCGACCTTCTTGGCCCCGGAGTGGTAACGCCCTGGATTCCCGTCGTCAGGCAGGGGGGCGACCGATAATACGGGCTGGTGGATAGTGCCGGATATAGGCTCACAGGTTCTTATGGTGTTTCTGTGGCTTAACCGGGGCCGGCCTGTTGTGCTGGGCAATATCTTTGATTCGCAAGCGGGTCCATACCCCGCCCTTTAGGGCGTTTTGAACCCGGTAAGGCTTTGTTTGTTGGGGTATGGCCCCGCATACAATCCATACATTGCAGAACGACGATACCTCGCCCTTCAGGGCGAGGAGAGTCATTTGAAACACCGGCCGCCCGCGCACAGTACCGAGAAGGCGGCAGACAGTATTGTCCTTCAGACAAAAAATCACCGACTGGAAATTATTGATGAGGCGGGTAAAGAGAGCCTCATTATTTCCACAAAGAAGGGGCAGATACGGTATGCGATGAGTGCGAAGGGTATAGAGCTTATCAACGAGTTGGGGGATATAAAGATAAAGTGCCGCAAGCTGAAAATGGAATCGGAGAACCTGAGGATTCAGGCGCGGAAAAAGCTGTCGATCTCAAGCGAAGGCGGCCTGAACATGAGCGCCACGAAGAACATAAAAATAAGCTGTGACAAAGAGGTAAGACTCCAGGGTAAGAATATCAAGCTGGACGCCTCAAAGGGCGTTGCCACCGAAGGCAAGCAGATAGCGGCCCAGGGCGATAAGGTGATGGGGTTTGACATACACAAGATGGTGGTACCCTCAGGCTCGGGGACTTCCATTGTGCCTCTTCCCCATCCGTACATAGGGAAGCTGGCAAAGAATCTGTCTGATAACGTGAAGATAAACGGGCACAACGCGGCCACAAAGGGCAGCATCTCCTCGAGATTTGGCCCAGGCTGACAGGATACAATTGCTCTGCGTACAGAATAAAAAAATCGCTCGGGACCGTCTTCCAGCGTTGAGCGGCACTGCTGATGAAATTCTTATGGATTGTATTGAAGCTAAAGCATTACAGGATACACCAGTAAGAAAGGCTGCGGTACACATAGAATTTAAGGACGACCGTTTTCCAATACAATTAGGAATATATCATGAAACAAGAAATCGAAACACGCAAAAAGACCTTAAAGACTATTATTAAATATACTCTTATAGTGCTGGGAATAATAGGTGGATATGTTTTTCTGCATTTTACTGTCGTGTTCTATCTCGATACGAGTGTACTTATCTTCGTGGAAGCGCCTATAAGTGATATTCACAAGATGGGTAAAAATTCCTTTGGAACAACTGTTGCGGAATGTACTTTTCCCACACCCTACGGGGATATTTTTTTTACGGCCTTTTACCCAAATAGAAATTGATAGCTTTGGTTTTAGAGAGGCTGGCGTAGCAACTATCTGGGGCGGCGGCAGTAATACCGGCAAAGTCAGTAATAATCTGGTTATTATGGGGAATCCTATCGCGCAGGATGCTAAATTTTATTTTAGAGCCTGTTTAATATCTTGCCCCCCCGGGGCGCGCAAGGGATTGAAGCGGAAATCCTTTTGGCGTAGCCAAAAGATTGGAGCGAAAAGCCCGGTTTGCGGCGTTTTACGCCGCAAATGTGCCCGAATTCCGAATTATAAGGAGATT
>JAISQU010000157.1 GCA_031274005.1 Spirochaetales bacterium | reverse complement strand
CCCCCCCTCGGGCGTGCAAGGGATTGAAGCGGAAATCCTTTTGGCGTAGCCAAAAGATTGGAGCGAAAAGCCCGGTTTGCGGCGTTTTACGCCGCAAATGCACCCAAATTCCGAATTATAAGGAGATTTTGAACAGGCTCTAAGTTACTATGAGCCTGCTGCGCTTAAGGCCAGGCAAAGCAAAAAAGACGTCCTGAAAAAAAATAGCCCCATCACGCGCTGACCGCTTGACATTAGAGTAAATTGCGGTTATACATAATGACCATCTTATATAGCGGATACCTGTAGAGATTTATCTAGTAACTCTATATAAGATAAGGACTTACGGGCCGCTAGCTCAGTTGGTAGTGCAACGCCCTTTTAAGGCGTGGGTCACAAGTTCGAATCTTGTGCGGCTCAGAATTAAGTGTTTGTACTGTAAGGAATTACCGTACAGGCCTATGCTCCAAAAACGAATCTGCGTGGAATCGTGCGCTTATCGTGCGATTATTTTTTCGTGTTTTGGAGTGCGGCAATGCCCCGTGTCCCGAAACCCTTTGTTACGCCACGGCGTAATGATGCGGAAACCTTCCGGATTTCGCTCAATTCCATCTGCGGATTGCCTGAAAGAGTATGCCGGCAGTGACGAAGATCATCAGGTTTATCCGCATGGCGTTTCGGGAATACGGAATTACCCATGAAAAATGGCACAATGCCTTTCGTGACATAAAGCCGCCAAAGGCGAATGAAACCCAGCGGGATGCCTTCGATGAAGATGAGATAGTCGCCCTCAGGCCGGAGGATTTGGACCGACATACGCCGAAGATAAAGGTGCGGAAGTTCCATGTTGGCCGGCCCTGCAAAGAGCGACCTAAAACCCCTGGACCGAAGCGGCTCCGGGGAAGACCGCGGATCGATAAGCCGCCGAAGGATTTGTTTCTCTTGTTTATATCTATACCGAAAATTTTAAGGCAGATTACGAAGAAAAGCCGGTAAAAAAAACCCTGACTATCCCGTCCTGGCTCAATAAGGCTGCCGAGCGCAAAAGTATCAATTTTTCGGCTGCCCCACGGAGGCGATTTCCCCCCGCATCGGCGGGGGAAATCGCCCCGGAAATTGCGGAGAAAGTCACCAAGCCTCTTTAGGTTTGTTCACACAAGCTCCTTGATACAACGCAATTGCGCAGCAATTGCCGGGTTAGTTATGCCCCTTCCGCAATTTCCGTGATGGCGCTCCCGCCGCAGGCGGGCGGAAATTGCGGTGAATGTCGCCGGCGCGCTACATGCGAAAAAACAAACCGCCGCAAACCAAAGGCGCGGCTGCGCAACCGGAGGCGTATGTTAGTTTTCCGTGCTCAGGAAACGGCCTCGTACTACCCGCTCGGAGGGAACGCTGGTTTTTTCTTCGCTAAAACGGATAAGCAGGTGGGGAACATCTCCGTTAAAGTTCAGCAGATACTGCCGGTCGCCGTAGCCTGTAAGATACGATTTTGCGTCATACATGAGGACAAACCGGCGCGAAACGTTGTCTTCTCGAAAAAACAAGGTGTTTCTATCGCTGGTTTCATCAAAAGAAACGGCAAGGATTCTGCGTTTGTCTGAATCAAAGAAGGTGTTAACAAGAACGCCGGGCGTTTCCTTTTGTATCACTATTTGCCCGGTCGCGGAGGTCTCGCGCCGCAGCCCCGCGCCCTGCCTGATTTCTATACTTCGCATGACGTTTTCCTGTACCAGGGTGACGGTTTCCGAAATATAATACTGGAGTTTTTTCAGGCTGTCCCCGCCTTCTATGACCTGATAGACTATTCTCCTGTCAATTGGCTGCAGGGAAAATTCGGAATCAGCCGCCGGCTGCGCAGGAAGCGCCGCGGAAGCGCCGTCGACTATCTGCGGGGAAACTTCGGGTTCCGGTTTTGATTCGGACACCGGAGGGGAAGGCGTTTCTTCTACCGGGGCCGGGCCGCCCGCGCATCCCCAAAAAGCGGAACAGACAAGAATTCCCGCGCATACCGGCGCTATTATTCTGAAGAATCGCATTTGGACACTCCTCATACTACTTACTTGAGCCGGTTCCAAAATGAAAACCCTAATCATTCGTGCGCATTTTTTGCGGCGAAACCGCAAAAAACCGGGCTTTTCGGGGGTTCCGCCGCTGGCGCGGCCGCTTCGCGCCCCTTCAATCCCATTGCGCCCCACGGGCTTCAAAAAATGGTTTCATTTTGGAACCGGCTCATTTAATACCCAGTTTTTTCATCTGTTCGGATTCTTCCTTGCGCGCGATGTATTCGTGCTTTTTCTGGGTTGCGCGCGCCATGCTGTTCTTGATGGCGGTAAGTTCAATTTTAATGCCGCGCAGATCTTCTTTCTGCTCGCGGGGGATTTCGTTCTTAAAAAAGGTGTCCAGCCCCTGAAGGCGGCGGTACATAAGGGAAAGCTCTCCCGTTTGTTTTTCCAGAAAAGAGAAAAGCGTATTCTCGTCGGCCTTTTCCATGCGGTTGTACATGACGCCGCCCCTGACAGTGAGGCCGTTAAAAACCCTCACATGTTTTTGAACATCCGTAATGAAGCTCTCAAACTGGATTTTTTCACGTTTTGTCGTTGATGTAGCGCTGTCAAAATATTCCAGCTCGTATGATGCGTCCGCCTCCGGTTTGCTGGAAAGCTGGGAGAACCACTGTTTGAACTTTTCCATAAAGCCCGTTGCTTTTTTGTTCTGCATGAGGGTATTATTCTCGACAAGTTTCCTGACGGCGTCTTCAAGATAGCGGGCTGCCGAAGCCATGGTGCGTATGGAGTCCAGCAGCATCCCGGTAAAGGAAACGGCCTGCCGCACGACCTTGGGTTTGCTTGCCTCTATTGTGAAGCGCCGGACAATGGTTTCTTTGAGTTCCGCCCCCCCCGGTCCGTAGTCCTCGTCAATAACTTCTCCCGCCAGCTCAGGGTAAAAAGGTTTGCCCGACATGGCGGAAGGGAAAGCCTTTTTTACCTGCCTGATGAGATCTTCCTTGTTGACCGGGCTTCCGGATTTAATGGAGAGGCCGGAAAACACCTTTGCCCGCATTTCTATTTTGTAGAGTTCCCTGCTGAAATCCGTTATGTCTTTGAGGGGCTTAAAACAGGCGGGAATGGTTTTCCGTATTTGTTCAAGGGAGTCGTTCATAAGCCCGACCGAAAGCGCGTCGGCGCCGGTTTTTGCCTTTGTGATAAGCTCCGCCAGAGCCTTGGTTACAGGATCCTGCGCAGAGGGGCCCAACTGGTCCCAGCTTATATAACGCAGAAGTCCCGCGACAAGGCGTATCCGGGGAATATCCAGAAACTCCATGCTGAACTGATAATAATTCAAAAGAAAATCAAGCTGTACCTCGTAGGAAGAAAGCCGTATGCTCATTTGGTCAATTTTTTCTGAATCGGTGAAACCCGTAGTTGCCGGAAGGGTTATCTCCGAAAGTTTTGTCTCGCTTTTGTACGGGTCTTCATGGATAAAACCCTTTTTTAGAAGAATGCTGTGCACGGTCTTATAGGCCGAGTAAATAAGCCGGAGGTCTTCCTTGAACTTGGGAAGAACAACCGCGTCAAGATTATCCTGAAAGCGGACAAATGTGTCTTCAAGTTGTGTTGACAATTCCTTTTCTTCCATTTTTGTGTTATTATCGGCAAAAATCGGGAAATTAACAACAGGATAATACGTGTGGGGCATATAGCAGCATTTACACCATGGAAACTGGTTATGGGCATTCTTTTTGCGGGCAGCGCTCCGCCGGCTTCGCTGAAGCCCCGCCTTGAGGCGGCCTTTGGTCCCGCGGATTACCAGAGTCCCGCGCTTGCCTTTACCTTTACCGATTATTACAAACAGGAGATGGGAGACAGTATTTCCCGCTGCTTTATGGGGTTCGCAAACGCTGTTCAGCCTGATCTTCTTGCGGACATCAAGATCATGACAAATGCAATCGAAGAGGGGTATCGCGCCGCGCCCCCGGCGGGGCGCACGGTCAACCTTGACCCCGGCCTTCTTTCCTTAAGCCGCTTTATCCTTGCCACAACAAAGGACAACTCCCACCGGATTCCCCTGGCAAAAGGTATTTACGCCGAACTGACCCTCCGGTTCACGCAAAAGGATTTTCAGGTTTTACCCTGGACTTATCCTGATTATGCTACGCGGGAATATCGTGACATTTTAAAAGAAATTCGTGAGATTTATAAAGAAAAATTGAAGCGCTGAGGCTTTTTTTCCTGTAATTAATAGGTATGAAACACCTGTTTTTCTGTTTGTTCATTCCGCTTCTCGCGGGCTGTATGGACCGGCTTGTGGGCGAGGATGTGCGCGTTGTTTTTCCTGAACCTCCGGCCGCGGTTCGGGAGGGCTTCGGCTCACCCGCGTGGAAACTCAGCCTTTCCGAAGCGGACGGAACAGTCAAGACCATATATGCCGCCGCGGGCGAGACATCGGTATCCGTCCTTATTCCCCCTGGACCTCCCGCCGCCATTGCCTGTTCGATGATGTTCGGCGGCAGGGACGACCTCTTTTTCCCTGCGGGGGGTCTGTACCCCCATGACTGCGGCGGAGGCAGCCTTCATCTGAGCTGGGAAAAAGGCTTCGCGGCGGTCTTTCTTATTCGGTTAAAGGAGCGGGGTTACCCTGTGGAGGCTTTCAACTCCGGCAGATTTTTCCGGGAAACCGTTCTGCGCGGCGCGGAAAACCCCTGGGCCCTGGACGAAGAGCTTATCCTGAGCAGCCTCGCGGGCCTGTCTTTCCGGGCGGACAGAATCAAACTGCTGCCGGCCCATCCTGTCAGCCTGAGCCTGCCTGCGGGAAGCTGGCTGCCGCGCAATCCCCTTGCCTCCGTTGTGCGGACAAATGAAGAAGGCGTCTGCGACTTCGGCTACCTCGCCGAAGGCTATCACCGTTATTACCGGCCGGACAGCGGCGGAAAAGCGGACATACAGATAAAGGCGGACGGAATCCTGTACACAGTAACGAATGAGAACTTATCCTTAAACACGCTCACGCGTGCGCGGGAATGACGGGCTGAACAAGGGCGCGCCAATTTTTTCCGCGCGCCTTTTTTGCTCGGCCCATAACATTTGTATACAGCACCTCCGGCGCTTTGTTCCGATAGGTATGATTGTAGGTGTGCTATCGCACACACGGAATACGCCGGGGCTCTTTAGGGTCTCTTCTGGCACAACCACGCTTTCGCGTGCGTTTACTTGGGCATGCTGCAATCCCTGGCGCGGATTGTTGAACACCGGGCCAGGGAATCTGCTCTGCAGATTCCCTGCGTATAGCCAAGACGGAGCGCGATTTTGCCCGAAATCACCTATAACAAATTTCGGGCTTACCGAAATTTGGGGCCGTCTTCGGCCTCTTCACTTTCACGGCCCGGCAATCCGAGGGCACGGCCCAAGGGCTTCCGGTGATTTTGCACGGAAAAAATTGGTGCGCCCGGGCCCTTCGCGCTGCATTGACATTTTTGAGGGGATGCAAGATAATGAAATTTGGTGTAATTATATGATACAAAGAGGTTGCGGGTATATCATATTTGATTCTCTCAGCCGAAAAGTCGGCCGCTTGACCGAAAGTAAGTCCTTATGCTGTAAGCATTTACCCCCCCCCCCCCCCCCCCCAGGATTTTCCGGAAAATCGGCAATCCCGCCTCAAGCGCTAACTTGGTCCGAAATTCCGGGTATGCTTAACAGGCTGTCAGGAATTGATAACCGCCGGGACGAACGGGAGGGGCATTAAACCTCAATACGAATAAAAGCGGAAAAGAAGGCGGATATGGCGTGGATACTTCCGGTTCTGGTACTGTATATAACGGCAATGCTGGTTATTGGATGGCTTTTTTTCAAAAAAACGGCTAGCCCTGCGGATTTTTTTATCGGCGGCAGGCGGCTTGGCTGCTGGGTGGCGGCTCTTTCAACCTATGCCAGCGATATGTCGGGCTGGCTCGTCATGGGGCTTGTGGGCGCGTTTTATGCTTACGGAACCGGCCGGATATGGATGGCGGTGGGATTTGCCCTGGGAAGCGTACTGAACTGGCTCCTGGTTGCCAGGCGGCTGCGCCGTTATTCCCTGACCGCAAAAGACTCCATCACCATTCCTGAATACCTTGAAAGCCGCTTCCGGGATTCCTCCCATACGCTGCGGATTATTTCAGCCTTTTTTATCCTCTTCTTTTTTACACTGTATACCGCATCGGGTTTTGTCGCCTGCGGGACCTTTTTTTCCTTTATTTTCGGCATGGATTACCACCTTGCCCTTCTCGCGGGCGTTCTGGTGATCGTGATATATACCTCCCTTGGCGGATTCCAGGCGGTGTGCTGGACCGATCTTGTTCAGGGCATATTACTGCTTATTACCGTAATCGGAGTCCCTATTATCGCCGTCGCCCTCCTGGGCGGCGTCACCAAGGTTGTTTCAGAACTGCCTTCGCCTTTTTTACCCGCCATACCGCAGGACAAACCGGGCAGTCTCGCGGTTTCGATCATATCGGGACTGACCTACGGGCTGGGGTATTTTGGTTTGCCCCATATTTTGATACGGTTTATGGCAGCAAAAAATGAAAGAGCCATTAACCGCGCCGCGCTTATCGCCGGCGCCGCTACTGTCCTTACCATGGGCGCCGTGGTAATTATCGGCATAATCGGCGCAGCCATGTTTCCGGTGGCGCCGGACCCGGAGAAGGTTTTTATCCTGATGATTCAGAAAATGTTCACCGGCGCCGGCGCCCTGCTGCCCATCCCGCTTCTTGGGGGTATCTTTTTCTGCGGCATCTGCTCCGCCGTCATGTCCACCGCCGATTCCCAGCTTATCATGACCGCGTCGGTACTCCTCAACGATATTCACGGGACGCTGGTTCAGAATAAAGGAGAACTAAAACACGTTCTCCGGCTCAGCAGGCTTTCCGTTGTGGCGGTTTCCTTCCTCGCCTATGTCATCGCCAGTGATCAATCTTCCGCCCTGAGTTTCCTCGCTTCCAACGCCTGGTCCGGCTTCGGTTCATGCTTCGGCGCGCTCATCCTCCTCTCCCTCTACTGGAGGCGGCTGACCCGGTCCGGCGCTGTTGCGGGAATTCTTGCGGGGGGGCTTACGGTGATTATCTGGG
Organism: Spirochaetales bacterium; assembly: GCA_031274005.1. GTDB lineage: Bacteria > Spirochaetota > Spirochaetia > DTKZ01 > DTKZ01 > JAISAF01. Next base: position 42,178 of record JAISQU010000157.1, on the reverse strand, counting down.
ATTATATCCCCCTTGTCCGGGCGGCGGGGGGCTGGATGAATCCGGGGGAAGCCACGGGTATCTATTCCCTGGGCCCGGGTTTCTGTATGTCCCTTTTTTGTATCTATGTGACAAGCATGGCAACGCGGCCGCCTTCCGGGGAAATTCAGCGCGAGTTTGAACTTGCCGCCGCGCCCCCGCTCTTCGAAGAATAGACCGGCAAGGAGGAAAATATGGCTGTAAAAAAGATTGAGTCTGTCCAAACTTACATCTATGCTGTATCTTTTCTGATTTGTATGGCAATCGCGTTGGGCAGCGTTCTTTACTCCGTCTCCGCGCGAATCGTGAAACAGCAGTTGGGCAGCAGATGCCTCGGAATTGCCACCACCGTAGCGGCGCTGCTGGAGGAACACTCCGGGGAGTACCGGGATTTTATCAGAACGCTGGACACAACGAGCGATTACTATATCCGGACCAAGAAGCTGATAGAGAAAATCCACGACGCCAACAAAGATAACGCTACCTTTATAACCATGGAGGTCCGCTTTTCGGAAAACGAGGTAATGTATCCGCTCATCGGCGAAAAGGAGGGCACGGCATTGTATTCTCCGCCGGGTACTGTTGAGCCCTTTACCGAGACGCGGAGGCAGGCTTATGAGACGCAGAGCGCGGTTATCGGCGATTTTGTTACCACCCAATGGGGTACCCTGCTGTCGGCCTACGCGCCTGTGTTCGACACCGGCGCCGGGGAGTTTATCGGACTGGCCGGCGTGGACATTTCCATTGACCAGTATGACGCAATAATGAGGAACTACCTCGCCGTCATCACGGTGAGCACCGTAATAATCGTGTTCATGGGGCTTGTTGTTATCCGGCTGGGCAGCGGCAAGATACGGGCGGACAGGGAAAACATTACCAAGAGTGAATTTCTGTCCAATATGTCCCATGAGATGCGGACGCCCCTCAACGCCATAATCGGCATGACTGCCATCGGCAAAAGCGCTCCCGGGGTTGAGAAGAAGGACCATGCCTTTGAAAAGATTGAGATTGCCTCGGCATATCTCCTGCAGCTTATAAACGATATTCTGGATATGAGCAAGATCGAGGCGAACAAATTCGAGTTGTCCGAAACGGTGTTCGTCTTTGAAGAAGCGATTCAGGGCGTCATAAATATCATCCGCTTCAGGGCCGAAGAAAAACACCTGACCTTAACCGTGAATATCGACCCCCATATCCCGCGCCGGCTTGACGGCGACTCTCTGCGGCTGGCGCAGGTAATTACCAACCTGCTCTCCAATGCGGTGAAGTTCACGCCTGAAGGCGGCTCCATCGGCCTGGAAATGCGTTTTTTGGGCGAGGAAGACGGTCTATGCACCATAGAGGGCGTTGTGACGGACAACGGTATAGGCATGAGCGCGGAACAGCAGGCGCGGCTTTTTACGCCCTTCCAGCAGGCCGAAAGCGGCAGGGCGCGCAAATACGGGGGAACGGGGCTGGGGCTCTCGATTTCCAGGCGCATTGTGGAGATGATGGGAGGCTCTATATCGGTTAAGTCTTCTGCGGGTAAAGGATCAGCCTTCTCTTTCACCCTGCGGCTCAGGCGCGGCCCGGTCCCGGACGAGCAAAGCGGCGGAGACACGGACAACGCGCAGCCGCCGGATGATTTTGCGGGACACTGTATCCTGCTGGCTGAGGACGTAGAGATAAACCGCGAGATTGTTATGGAGATTCTCTCGCCCACCGGAGTAAAGATTGACTGTGCGGAAAACGGCGCGCAGGCGTTAAACCTATACCGCGAAAATCCTGAAAAATACAGCATGATCCTTATGGATATCCAGATGCCCGAGATGGACGGGTACGAGGCCGCCCGCCGTATCCGCGCTCTGAACAATCCCCGCGCCAGGGTTGTCCCGATTGTAGCGGTGACCGCCAACGCGTTCCATGAGGATGTAGAGCGCTGCCTGGAGGCGGGTATGAGCGGCCATCTGAGCAAACCGCTGGACTTCGATGCGGTACTGGATATGCTCAGGAAATATCTGCGGAAAGCCGGCGGTGTGTACGGCACGGGGGAGCGGCAGTAAAGGCCTGCCGCCTCTGCCGGATACCGAAGGGAGAATCATCAATATAGATCATTGACAAACTCTCTCCCCTCCAGCAATATTAATCGCAGAGCATTTTAGAAACAAAAGAGGGTAGGCGGAGTGCTGTCGCAGAAACCTGTTCTGGTACAGGATCAAAGGTTACAGATGAACACCCAGCTTTTGCAGGGCATCCAGATAATGGCGATGCCCCTGCAGGAGCTTCGTATCAGAATACAGGAAGAGCTTGAAAAAAATCCCGCCCTTGAAGTGTTTGAAGAACCCCAAAGCTATTCCCTGGATGAGCGGCCCAAAAAGAATTCCGAAGAGTACGAATATTTCGAGGATTCTTCAGACCCCGGCTTTACCCGCGGTCCGGGCTATGACGAAGAGGGCGGGGACGCAAAGAGGCGCTTTATGGAAGGGGCTCTGTCCCGGCCCGAATCGCTTCAGGACCATCTTTTGTGGCAGGTACGGCTGCAGCCTGTTTCTCCTGCGGTCGTTGAAGTCTGCGAGCTTCTTATCCGCAACCTCGACGAAAACGGTTTCCACCGCGAAAATCCGCAAACTTTTGTACCCGAATCAAAGCGCCGCCTTCTGAAAGAAAGCATACAGCTTGTGCGCAAGCTCGATCCCATAGGGGTCTGTACGGCGGATTACAGAGAGTCCCTTATTGTTCAGGCTGCCGCGCGGCCGGACATTCCGGACCACGCGCTTGTCATTCTGCAGAACCATTTTGAGGCTCTGGAGCGGGGCAAATACAGGGAGATTGCGAAGGATCTGAAAATACACGAAGAGGAGGTTGCGCAGGCCCTTGCGTTTATCAAAACCCTTACGCCCTTTCCCGGCCGGCTTTATTCCGGGGAAGCTCCGCGCTATGTCATTCCCGACCTTATGGTGAAGTTAAAGGACGGGCAGTTTGTCATTATTCTGAACGACGAGGAAATCCCCGTGCTGGGGGTGGATCCTTTCTTTGCGGGGATTCACGATTCCTGCGGCCGGGCGCGCGACACGCGGGAACTGCGAAAGTTCGTCAATACCAATATTCAGGAAGCCCGCCTGTTCATCAAGTGCATACACCAGCGTAACCAGACCCTGCTGAAAGTCGCCAGGGCGATTGTGGAGTTTCAACGCGAGTTTTTTATACGCGGGCCCAAGTTCATCAAACCGCTTACACTCAAAGATATTGCCGCGGAGATCGGCGTACACGAGACAACCGTGTCCCGTACCACAACGGCGAAGTATATGCAGACCGAATGGGGTATATTTGAATTAAAGTATTTTTTCTCGAACTCCATTTCCGGTCCGGGTTCTTCGGGTTCCCGTTTTTCCAAAGAAGGCGTCAAGCAGATTGTCAAGGAAATTATCGAAAAAGAAGGAGGTAAAGGGCTGTCGGATCAAAAAATTTCAAACCTTTTGTCCGAACGGGGAATTTCCCTGGCGCGGAGAACTGTTACCAAGTACCGCAAGGAACTGGATATAAGTTCTTCGTACGAAAGATAGTATGGAGGCAAAACAATGAACGTAGAAATCAAATCAATCCATTTTGATCTTCCGGAAGATTTTCGCGAACTTATTGAAAAGAAAATGCAGAAGATTGAGTTCGCCCAGGACATGATTGTGAGTCTGGCCTGTACGGTATCCAAAGGAAAAGACTACTCCCTGGAAGCGGATATCCATTTTCGCTGGGGAAAAGTTCATCATCTGCGGATACATGACTTTGACCTGCGCGGGGGTATAGATAAATTGTCTGATAAAATCGACGCGAAAGTCGTGAAAGAAAAAGGAAAAATTAAAAAACACTCAAAATGAATAAATTTACGGTTTTGGATCTGCTGAATCTGGACTTAAGGGAGCACGACGCCCTGGATCTGCGCTGCATCGCCGGCCGTCCGGGGCTTGTACGCGTCATTGAAATACCGGACATCAACCGTCCCGGGCTTGCGCTTTCAGGCTTTTTTGATAATTTTGCCTTTCAGCGCATTCAGCTTTTTGGCCGGGGCGAGTACGCGTATCTGGTAAAGCTGTTTGAGGAAAACTCCATAGCGTCGGTCGAGAGGTTTTTCCGCAACGAAATGCCCTGCGTAATTTTTTCCCATTCGCTGCAGCCCAACGACGTATTTACAAAAATATGCGGAGATTCGGGCTGCCCGCTTCTACAAACGAGTCTGCCGACATCCGATTTTGCCACCCGCATCATGCGGGCGCTCTCGAATGTATTCGCCCCCAAGGAAACGCGCCACGGTGTTCTTGTCGAGGTTTTTGGCGTGGGCGTACTCATCCTGGGGGACAGCGGGGTCGGCAAAAGCGAGGCCGCTCTGGAACTTATAGAGCGGGGGCACAGGCTTGTCGCGGATGACGCGGTAGAAATCCGCTGTGTTTCGGGAAACATTCTTCTGGGGGCCGGCGCAAACAGGATTATCGGCCACCACATGGAAATCCGGGGCCTGGGGGTCATCAACGTGACCCACCTGTACGGAGTGTCGGCCATTCGGGACGAAAAAACGATACAGCTTGTTGTAGAACTGGAAAACTGGGAAACAGACAAAAATTATGACCGGCTTGGCGATCACGAGGTGACAACTGAAATTCTTGGGGTGCAAATTCCTTACCTGATGATTCCCGTCAAGCCCGGGCGCAATATTCCCATCCTCATCGAGACAGCGGCCAAAAACGAACGCTTAAAGGAGATGGGGTACTTCTCCGCGAAGGAATTTAACAAGAGCGTGCTGAAGTGGCTTGAAAGTGAGAATGCAAGAACGGTATACTTACAGAACAGCAGCCTATGACAGAAAAACGTGTTACAACAAAAAACAGGGCGGGAATTCATGCCCGGCCGGCGAGTCTTATTGTAAAGGTAGCCACCAAGTTTGCTTCAAAAATCAGCATGATTAAAGAAGCGGAAAATGAGACCATAAACGCGAAATCAATTATGGGTATCATTACTCTTGCCGCCGGCTACAATACGAGCCTGCTTATCCGGGCGGAAGGGCCCGACGAGGCGGAAGCGGTTCAGGCTCTCTCCGATCTTTTTGAACGGCGGTTTGAGGAGGACTAATTCTTGAGGCGGCGCATTCTGTTTCTTCTGTTGTTATGCGCCGGCGGCGCTCTGCGCGCGGGAGAACCTCTCCTGGATTTTGTTCAGGATATAGAGAACTCGCAGGTAACTGTCCGCATATCCGGCATAAATGACGCGCAGTTGTGGTCACACATCCTGCAGGGTTTCCGGGCGCGGATACAGTATACCCTGCAAATCTATCAGGACACGGGGCGGCCGCCGCTTTTGGGCGACAGGATGCTCCTGGAGATGGATCTTGTGCAGGAGGGCCGCTGGGATGTCTTCAGCTCTTCCTGGGAAATCCGCCACGCCAACGGACGCCGTGTTTTTTATGCGGACTGGGAAGCCTTTTTCAGGAATTTTCTCGAACTAAAATTCCCTCTTCTGGTTTTTTCCGGCGAAGAAAAACTCTACATGCTTGCACGGGTGAGTTTTCAGCAGATGGTATTCCGGCCTCCCCTGAATATTTTGCAGGTGTTTTACGCGGACAGCCAGCCGCAAAGCGCCTGGCGCAGGTTCGGTGTTCCATGAACATGCGGTGGAAAAGAACACAGGGTTCCTTTGCCGTCCTCGCGGGGCTTTTCTTTTTTTATATTCTTCTTGTAGCGTTTGTCCTGTTTTTCTCCAGCCAGGTTTTGCAGGATTTTTCCCTGAACAGGAATATCGCCCTGTCGGTTATCGCCGGGCTGACGGTTCTGTTCAGCTTTCTGCTTTTGTTTGTCCTAGGGTTCCAGGCTTTCCATCTTTTGCGCGCGGGGTCCTCGAAGAAACCGGGGGGGCGTTTCAAGCTGCGGCTGGTTATTTTTTTTCTGGTTATTATTGTAGTTTCAGCCCTTCCCCAGGCCTTTTTGTCCGTTAACTTTATTAACTCGGCCCTTGGTTCGGTTTTTAATTCCCGTATTGACGCGGCCCTGCAAGGCGGCCTTTCCCTGGCAATATACTATTACAACGAAAAAGCGGAGTTCCTGGACAAGCTGCCGTCAAACGATTATTTTTCGGCCCTGCTGGGTGATTCAGACCAGCAGGAAGCGGAAATATGGGAAAAACTGAAGTCCGCGATTCCCGGCCTGAGCGCTTTTCAGGTTTTTTCGGCGGAGGGCGGTGAAATCCGCAGCGCCGGAGACGGCCGGAGTTTTATCGATGCTGAAAACGCCCTGCCGGCGGGGGAAGGGCTTCTGCCCCGCGAAGTCCTGAACCAGGGAACAAGCGTTTTGCGGGCCAGGAAAAACTTCCAAAACAGCCGGGGCGATTTTTTTGTTATCCTGACGGTGACTCTGCCGGAAACCTTTGACCGCTATGCCGAAGACCTGACGGCCACCCTTGAAACCTACAGGCAGTTTGAACAGTACCGGCCCTCCTTTCTTTTCGTTATAGCCGGCCTGTTCGGACTTTTTTCCTTTCCCCTTATGCTGCTGGCGGCTTTGGCGAGTTTCCGTTTAAGCGACGAAATTGTACGGCCCCTCGTCAATCTGGAGGAAGCCACCCGCAAAGTGGCGGAGGGGGATTTTTCTTTCCGCATCCTGTCGCGCTCACGCGACGAGCTGTCTCTTCTTGCCGATTCCTTCAACCAGATGGTGATGGAACTGGAGAAAAGCCGCCTGAAAAGCATGCAGACAGAAAAAGTCGCGGCCTGGCAGGAGATAGCGCAGAGGCTCGCCCACGAAATCAAGAACCCCCTGACGCCGATAAAGCTCTCAGCCCAGAGAATACTCAAAAGGTACAGCGAAAACGCCGGAGATTTCGGGGAAGTGCTTCATTCTGCGGTGGATTCAATTATCCGCGAGGTGAACGGACTGGACGCGCTTTTGACGGAGTTCCGTAACTTTTCCCGCCTGCCCGCGCCCCAGCCCCAGCCGGTGATCCTGAAGGACCTCATCCTTGAAGCCGCGGCTACCTATAGCCATAAAGCCGAAAACATTTCCATCCGTTGCGAAGAAGTCGCCGGCGATATCCGGCTTTCCCTGGATCCGGGGCAGATGAGGCAGGTTTTCGCGAACCTCATCACCAACTCCATAGACGCGATGCCGCGGGGCGGCGACATTATTTTCCGGGCGGACCTTGTCAAAAAGGGAAATACCCGTTATTGCAGAATACAGGTGGAGGACACGGGCGAAGGCATTGCGCCGGAAAACTTTTCGCAGGTTTTTAATCCCTATTATACAACCAAAAGTTTTGGAACCGGCCTGGGCCTGAGCGTTGTAGAAAGGATAGTATTCGATCACAAAGGCCAGATATGGTTCGAGTCCCACCCCGGCGTGGGAACAACCTTTTTTATAGATTTGCCGGCGGAGAGACAGGATGAATACAGTTCTGGTAATCGATGACGAGCCGGGTATACGCTCTGTTCTGCGTGATATCCTTATGGACGAAAAGTATACGGTTTTTACCGCAGCGGACGGCTATGAGGGGCTTGCCATTCTGGAAAAAGAAGATCCCGGCCTTGTCATACTTGATGTATGGCTTCCCAATATGGGAGGCATTGACGTTCTGAAACAGATACGGGAAAAGTCCGCGGCGGTTCCGGTTATCATGATTTCCGGCCACGCGAATATAGACCTTGCGGTAAAGGCCGTAAAGCTGGGCGCCTTCGATTTTCTGGAAAAACCCCTGAGCCTTGAGAAAATCATAACAATTGTGCGCAACGCCTTTGAAATGGAAAAACTGCGCAGGGAAAACCTGTACCTGCGTAATTCCATGCTGCAGCAGGATGAAATTATCGGCGTGAGCGAGGCTGTGGCGAAAATGCGCGGCCTTATCGAACAAAGCGCCCGCACGGATTCCCGCGTTCTTATTACGGGACCGAACGGCACGGGCAAGGAGCTTATCGCCCGCGAGATTCACCGGCAAAGCCGCAGATCAGCCGGGCCTTTTATCGAGGTGAACTGCGCCGCCATCCCCGAATCCCTTATCGAAAGCGAACTTCTCGGCCACGAAAAGGGAGCTTTTACCGGGGCCGTCTCTCGCCGCAAGGGAAAGTTCGAGCTTGCCCACAGGGGGACGCTCTTTCTGGACGAGGTTGCCGACATGTCCCTGGGGACTCAGGCTAAAGTGCTGCGCGTCATTCAGGACCTGAAGTTTGAGCGCGTCGGCGGGGAAGATTCCCTGACGGTGGATGTGCGCATCATCGCCGCGACAAACAAAAACATACGGGAGCAGATTCACGCGGGGAAATTCCGCGAGGATCTTTTTTTCCGCCTGAACGTTATTCCCATTCAGGCGCCTTCCCTCGCGGAAAGAATATCCGACATTCCTCTTTTAACTGATTACTTTATGCTAAAGTTCAAGCCTCCGGGAGAGGCCTGCGTGCGGACCATCTGCGCCGAGGGCATGGCCCTTCTGTGCGCCCATCCCTGGCCGGGGAATATCAGGGAGTTGAAAAATTTTATCGAACGTATTAATATAATGACAGATGAGCAATTAATTTCCGCCGAGACGGTAAAATACTATCTGGGTGAGTCGGGCGGATCTGATGACGGGCTTGGGGAGTATGGCTCCATGTCCCTGACTGACGCGAGGGAAGCCTTTGAAAGGAATTTCATCGAGATAAAACTGAAGGCTTTTGATTACAACATTACTAAAACCGCGGAGGCTGTCGGAATGTATCCGAGCAATCTGCACGGAAAAATTAAAAGGTATGGGATAAAAACAGAAAAATGAAAGGATTAACGGCACGGCAGAAAGAAGTTCTTGAGTTTATCCGGAACTTTATTTACGAGCACAATTTCCCCCCCACCATCAGGGAAATTGCCGGATATTTCCATTTTTCCGCCAAAAGCGCGCATGACCATGTGCGGGCCATGGGAAAAAAAGGGTTTTTGGGCTTTAACAAAAACCGCTCCCGGACCATCGAAATTCTGGACGGTTCAGGCATACGGGAAGAGGGCCAGCGGAAAATTCCCATTGTCGGTACGGTCGCGGCGGGTAATCCGGTTTTTGCCGATGAAAACCTTGAGGGGTATCTGCGCGTCTCTGAGCGCTATCTGAAAAAAGGGGACTACTTTGCCCTGCGGGTAAAAGGGGACAGCATGATAAACGCCGGCATCCTTGAGGGGGATATGGCGATTATCGCGAAGCAAAACGAAGTTCATAACGGAGACATAGTTGTCGCTCTTGTGAATGATGAAAACGCCACGCTCAAGAGGTTCTACGAAGAAAAAAACCGGGTACGGCTTGAAGCCGAGAATCCCGGCTACAAGACCCGCTATGAACAAAAGCATAATGTCTTTATCCTCGGACGGCTGGCGCATGTGATGCGCTCGTATGAGTAAACCGGCCTCCCCGCAGCCCCTGTATCTGCTTCTGGGGCCGGAAACCGGCAAAAAAAACGCTTTTATCGGCGATATACGCGAGGCCCTTACCCTGGGAGGATCTCCCCCCGAAGAATACCATTTCTACGCCTTTGAGACCTCCATTCAGGATGTCGTTTCTCTTTTACGCAACGCTTCGCTTTTTGCTTCCCGCAAACTTGTCATTTATAACGGCGCGGAGGATCTGCACAAAAAAGATGAACTTGCCCTTCTTGCCGCGTACGCCAAAAAGCCTTCGCCGGACGGAGTTCTTGTTTTTGTTTCGGATACCTTTCAGACAGATAAAAAACTGGCGGACTGCGTGGGGGCAAAGGGAACCCAAAAGTTCTACGAACTTTTTGACAACGAGAAAAAAGGCTGGATTATAAATTGTTTTGCGCGTCACAAGGCGCGGATAACTTCCGGCGCGGCCGATCTTTTTCTGGATTTGGTAGAAAATACCACGACAGAATTTGAGCGGGAATGCGTGAATCTGTGTCTTTTCAAGGGTGAAAACGCGGAAATCACGACCGCCGACATTGAGACCTATTTGTATCACAGCAGGCAGGAAACAGTGTATTCCCTGTTCGCGACGGTCTGCGCCCTGGACCTTGAAATGTCCCTTGAGATACTTGCCAAGCTGCTCCTTGAGGGGAGTTCCGGGCCTGTTCAGCTTTTGGGAGGGCTGTTCCGGCAGTTCAGGAGCCTCAGGTCGTACAGTCAGCTTCTGTCCATGAATATTCCCGCCGCAGACGCTTTTGCCAGCCTCAAAATTGTCTTCAAGCGCAGTCAGCGCACCCATACCGAGGGGGCCAGAAATTTTTCCGCCGCGCAGCTCGACGATATTATCAACCTCTGCGCCGATTTTGACGAATATCTGCGTTCCGGCGGCGCGGATATGCATTCCCGCCTTCTGGAAATTTTTCTTTACTGTGTCATCAGAAAAAAAGGCGCAAATATCGCGTAAAACCATCTTCGGCTCACATGGCGTAAGTTCTTAATCTTTCTCTTTCAGCAGCGCGTCGTTGTTCAAAACCTTGAACGAAACGGCTTTGGGGGACAGGGCGTGGCGCACGACTATGCCTTCTTTGTCGAGGCCGCTGGGGTACTTGCCCCGGGCCTTTTCCAGCAGTTCTTCCAGGGTGTAGGCAAAGCTGCCGCCCCGCTCCTCAAGGGGGACAAAGCTGAGGCCGAGGGAAACGCAGAGCTCAAGGGCTTCGTCGTAGGGAAGGTATGTGCCCGTGTCCCAGTCTTTTACGTCGAAGACATACCAGGCGAGGGCGGGGAGCCTCAGTTTGTTTTTTTGTATTCCCGGGCCGCAGAGTTCTCCGGTAAAGACTATGTTTTTTCCGTAGCGCGGGAGCTTTTCCTTGAGGCCGTAGGCGTAAACCGGCGTCCAGTACAGGGCGTCCGCTTCGTCTTTGATTTCTTTGTTGCGGCTGCAGCAGCCGATTTTTCCGGCTATGTAATAGACTATGGCGGATGTGCCGTCCATTTTTGTGGTGATGTAGTAAGGTTTGCCCCGGAGTTCGTCCAGCAGTTCAAGGGCCGACTGTAGGCGTATTTCGTCGGAGGCGGGGATTCCGTTGGGCCGTTCGCCGATGATGGTTCCTCCGGCGGCGGCGGTTTCGGGGACATACCATTTTTTGACGCCGAGTTTTTCGGTTACATCCTCGCCCTCGGCAAAGCCTTCAAGTTCGGGAAACAGGGGGAGGGGCAAAAAAAGGCCCTGCGAAAGCTGGCCGCGCATCTTCGCGGTGCGGATGCGGAAACCTTTCCCGTTATCCGCGTTTTCGCGGTACGAGGAATTGCGCAAAAACTCGTAGCGCGGATCGATGGGGAGAAAACTGTCCACCTCGAAATAAACCCCCAGGTCCCCCTCTTTGAACTCGCCCTTCTTGACCACGCATTGCCAGCCCATGATCTGGGCCGCCTCAAGAAAATCCGAATCGGGAATTGCCGTTATTGCCTTTACTCTTTGAATTGTAACCAGCGCGCGCATAATGCCTCCTTCTTACTTAATTAAGCAGATTACCTCATCGCCGTGGGCGCCGGTCAATTCCTTCCGGGCCGGATTTATGATCAGATCCATATCCTCAAGGGGGATAGCGCCCAAAAGCACCTCTTCCGCGCCCGGCAGCACGATTGCCCTGCACGCCGTATCGCGGTTTTTCCAATGGATTTGTACCGGTTCCGTCACCTGGCAGACTTGACGCGCGCCATTGGCAAGAGTGCTGCCGCGCAGCCCTACTATCTCAAGCCCCAAGGCCTTGCGGACCTCATCGGTGATAACCAGGGTTCCGCAGCCGGTATCCACCAGGGCTTGTACCGTTGTGGCGCGGACTTCCTTTTCCGTAATATATCCGCGCTGAACGCCGGCTATATCACCGGCGTTTTTTAAAGTGATCTCGGCGTAAACTGTTCCCATGGAACCTCCTTCAATAACCTGCCTACTTCAATAATAATACTCTATCTCAAATAAATTGGAAAAGCGGGCGCGCAAATCACTTTTTCAAGCTATCCGCCTGTCATCGGCGTTCTGCCCCGAAGCGACCGGGCGAGAGTCAGCCTGTCGGCGTATTCAAGGTCGCCGCCTACAGGCAAACCAAGGGCCAGACGGGAAATTTTTATATCACGGTTTTCCAGAAGTTTTACCAGATAAAGGGCCGTGGCGTCGCCCTCCACGGTGGGATTTGTCGCAAGAATGATTTCTTTCACACACAGGGTTTTTATCCTGTCCACAAGACGGACAATGCTCAGATCACGGGGGCCTACTCCGTCCAGGGGAGATATGACCCCTCCCAGCACATGATACATCCCCCGGTATTCCCCCGTTGATTCCAGCGGATCAATATCCTGAGGCTGTTCCACAACACACAGCGTCCGCCTGTCCCGGCCAGGGTCGGCGCAGACAGGGCAGGGGTCATCTTCCGTATAACTGCCGCAATCCGAACAGGTTTTCACCTTGTCCCGTATTCCGGCGACAGCTTCCGCCAGGGCCGCCGCAAAGGATGCGTCCGCCCGCAGAAGATAATAGGCAATCCGCAGCGCGCTTTTTTTACCGATTCCCGGAAGTTTCGACAGGCGGGAAACAAGCATGTCCAGGGATTTCACACGCTCACATTCCCATAAACCCGGGAGGAAGGTTCAAACCGCCCGTCAAAGCGGATATTTCCGTTCGAATCGCTTCTTTGATTTTCTGAAGGGCGTCGGTCATAGCGGCGCGGGTCAAATCCTGAAGCATTTCCAGCTCATTGGGGTTGACAATCTCGGCGCAGATGCTTACCGAAAGGATCTCAAAGTGGCCGTTTATTTCGACCCTCACCATATCCCCGCCGGAAGACCCCGTAACCTTCACATCGGCCAGCTTCCCCTGAACTTCCGCCATTTTCGACTGAATATTCCCGAAGTTTTTCAATAACTCATAAGGATTAAAATTCATTGTATGACCTCGCCGCGAAAAACTTTTTTTGCTGATTCCACCACCCGTTCCTCTTCTTCATCCACGGCCTCCTGGTCTGCGGCGCTTTCTTCGGCCTTCTCATCATCCTTGACCTCCCTGACGATAATCTTCAGCTTCCGTCCCAGAACCGCCCTGACCTGTTCTTCAACCGGGAGGAGGTCTCCGCGGATAAAATCCGCCGCGAATTTTGCGTCAAAAAATACGGACAGCTCATCCCCGGTAATACGCCACAGGGCGGCTTTCTCCAGATTGGAACCCAAAGCAAGTTTTTTCTTGCGTATGTTCTGAATTATCGCCGTTATTTTTTCCGCCGGAACATCGCCTTCACCCGCAGCATATTCTTCCTGCTTTCCGCTTCCCCCCCCGCTCTGCGCCGGACAGAGGGCCGCGGGAGAAGGCTCCTCCCCGCAATCCGCGGCTCCGGCGGAAGACCCCTCATCCGCGGTCTGCACGGTAAAACCCGTCTTCAATTCTTTGCGCAGGGCCAAAACCCGCGCGGCAACCTGCTGCGGCGTAATGTAATTTTTCAGATCGGCCAGCCGGGCGGCCACAAGCTCTATCTCAAAACGCTGATTCAGCGAGTACCGTAAATTACGATACAACTCGAACAGTAAAGCCAGGGCTTTTTCAATCTGATACGGCTGGAAAGCCTGAATGACTTTCTGCGAAAAACCATCGGCGGCGTAACCAAGAATGGCCTCCCTGCGGATACCATTTTTCAGCCACAAAATATTACGGAAGTATTCGCTCATATCCGTCACAAACTGTTCCGGCGAAACTCCCGATGCAAAAAGATCATCAAGAAAAAGAAAACTTTCATTGATTTTCCCCTCGGCGAAAAGTTCGCACAGTTCATTCATTCTGTCCAGGCCGGCAAAACCCAGCTTGTCCCGTATTTTCGCGATGGTAATGGAATCCCCGGAAAACGAGACCACCTGATCAAAAAGGGTATAGGCGTCCCGCAGGGAACCTGTCGCTTCTTTGGCAATCCACAGAAGGGCGTCGCTGTCCGCGGCAAGGGCCATTTCATCGCACAGTTTTTTCAGAAGATCGCGAATGGTCTGGAGGGATATGCGCCGGAAGTTAAACTGCTGGCAGCGCGAGCGTATTGTCGCGGGCACTTTCTGGATTTCCGTTGTGGCAAAAATAAAGACGATATACGGCGGCGGCTCCTCAATGGTTTTCAAAAGAGCGTTAAAAGCGTTGACGGACAGCATATGTACTTCATCTATGATGTAGACTTTATACCGGCTTCCGCCCGGCGCAAAGAGAACCTCGTCCTTTATTTGCCGCACATCATTGACCGACGTATTCGAGGCGCCGTCAATTTCTATGACATCAAGGGAATTCCCGCGGCTTATCCCAACGCAGTTTGTACAGGTTCCGCAGGGCTCCTCGGCGGGCCCTTCGTTTTTTAAGCAATTCAGAGATTTTGCGAGAATCCGGGCCGCGGAAGTTTTACCCACTCCCCTGGGGCCGGAAAAAAGATACGCGTGGGCAATGCGTCCGCTTTTTATAGAGTTTTTCAGCGTCGCTACGACAAAATCCTGACCCGCAAGGGATTCGAAAGATGACGGCCTTTTTTTCGCGGCGGTTACTTCGTATGACACGGCGCTTCAACTGCCTCCCTGAAAAAATCCCCTTTAGCTCCAGCCAAGCGATCTGTGGCACATCAGCCGGACACTTACCGCTGCTTCCTTCCGGATCTGACGGGGTTGGGCGCCAGCCAATTGCACGGAGCCTGACCTTCACCGCTAAAGGGGAAATACGGAGAGAGTGGGATTCGAACCCACGGTACCCTCACGGATACACACACTTTCCAAGCGTGCTCCTTCGGCCTCTCGGACATCTCTCCAACACACACATACACAACTTTTTGGGCGCCTTTTTTGTCCGCCGTAGGCGGACAAAAAACCGGGCTTTCCGCTCCAATCTTTTTTGCCGCGTTCCGCGGCAAAAAAGGATTTCCGCTGCAATCCCTGGCGCGGACCCAAGGGAGGCAGATTTTTTCATGTGAAAAAATCTGTGTTTCGCCCTCTGCCGCGCGCATCCCTGCGCGCTTTTCCTCCCTGCCGGTCGGCGAGGGCTCGTTTCGAATCCCTCCATCTCCTTCGGAGAGAGAGGGATTCGAACCCTCGGCGCCGCAATGCGGCGCAACGGATTTCGAGTCCGCCCGATTCAACCGCTCTCGCATCTCTCCAAAAAAACGTGCCCAAGAGGGTTCGAACCTCCGACCACCAGATCCGCAATCTGGTACTCTATCCAACTGAGCTATGGGCACATACGGAGAGGGGGGTCGGTCTCCAGTCGCGAACGTCCTGTTCGCTCCTTCCGACCCGCCTTCGCCCTCTGCCGGCGGCATCCATGCCGCCTTTTCCTCCCGTTGGTCGGCGAGGGCTCGTTTCGAATCCCCCATTGCCCGGCTTTCTAAAGCCTTAACCCAACACGAAAAAAACACGGCAGCAAACGCCGTTTTACGGAGAGGGGGGGATTCGAACCCCCGGTACCCTTTTGGGATACAACTCCTTAGCAGGGAGCCCGATTCGACCACTCTCGCACCTCTCCAATTGGTCGTCTATAACGCTAAACTGCCGCGCGCTTTTCCTCCCGCTGGCCGGCGGGGGCTCGTTTCTACCCCCCCCCCATTACCGGTTTGCTAAACCTTAACCACCAGGAAGCACACGGCTGCTGAATGCCTTCGCGGAGAAGGGGGGAACCGGTCTCCAGTCGCGAACCTCCTGTTCGCTCCCGCAGACCCGCCTTCGCCCTCTGCCGGCGGCATCCCTGCCGCCTTTTCCTCCCTCCCGGTCGGCGAAGGCTCGTTTCGAATCCCCCCTTCTCCTTCGGAGAAGGGGGGATTCGAACCCCCGGAACCTTGCGGTTCAACGGTTTTCAAGACCGCCTCCTTCAACCACTCGGACACCTCTCCGTTTATACAATCGGGGAATCAATATAGTCATTATTGCGGGATTTGTCAACGCCAATTAATGTCCCCTCTTGGCCAGGGGCAGCCCTTCGCCTACGGGCTGTTCGCCGGGTATGACTTCAATCCCCAATTTCCCTTCCCATTGTAATTATTGAAAGCATAGCGAAGGATTTTACATACCTTCGTCAGTTTCCGGCATCTTTGTTTTGATAAAAACTTCAACTTCCTGCGCACATTTTACGGCCTGATGCATATCGTCCTCCGATAGCTGCATCATACGGTCATAGCGGGGCTGTATGCCAAATTCCGTCAAAATGGAACACAGTTTGAGGATACCGGAAAACGTTGAATCATATTTTTCACACAGTTTGCATAATTGGGCTACATCGTGAATATATGGCGGTTCTTTGTTCTCCTTGAGGGTAACAAAGCCTTTCAGATATTTTTCGCCAGCCTGCTGGCAATGGAAACAGATTATTTCAACAGGAACAGGTCGCATAGTCGAGGCAAGATGTTCCGCCGCTCGTAAATCCCTATCCGCTAAAAAACACCAGTCTTCCGGTTTGTTAGCCATAAATCAGCCTGCCTTCGCGCGCGATTTTATGTTCCAGTGTAGGACCGTCTTTGTTTTGAAGATATTCCCGCTTTTTTGACACAAGAACATCAACAGGCATCGTTTTTTGCGAATCAATCGCAAAGCGAATTTTCAACCCCGCCTCGACATTCCGCATCTGTACTTCATCTTTCATCACCACATACAAATCCAAATCGGAATCTTTATGCGGCGTACCGTAGGCGTAGGAGCCGAAGAGGTAAATCTGCTCCACGGGAATGGTTTGTACAATTATGTTTGTGAGCATATCGATTTCCGTCTGTACTGCCGCGTCCATGCTCAAACTATAGGTTGAAAGCGGGCGGCCGTCAATATCACACGGATTCTACCGGCTTGCCCTCAAAGGCCGCTGTCCGCGAATAAAGAATTTTGCCCGCGCTGTCGATATGGGCTTTCAGTTCAGGGTTTGTCAGATTTTGATATAAAGAAACATCAACGAGATACGGCATATCGGACTCATCAAAATCGCCCATCAGCCTCAGTAAATCGCTTAAGGTAAAGGCGGGGCCGGTACACAGGGTAATATCGATATCCGAGCCGGGCCTATAGGATCCCAGAGCGCGGCTGCCGTATAATATCACTTTTTGTATTCCGGGATATTTTTCAAATATTGAAGTAAGGGTTTTTTGGGTGCGGGGGGACAATCCATAGGGCATTTATGACTCCGCCAGGGCCATCATTTTTTCCGCGAAAGCGGAGAATTCCCGATAATAGTTTTGTAGGATTTTTTCAGTCAACATGGCGGCTGTATCACCATTATATGTATGGGAAGCTAAGTTGCGGGAATCTATCATTTCCATCCATGTCTGGCCGTCCGTAATTAATTCCGCCTTAAAAGCCTGCCTCACGGCGTCCCTTGAACCGATTATTCCGGTAATACCCTGCATTGTTAGATAGTCTTTCATCACATTCCAGGACAACTCAAAAGTAAACTCAAAGGCTTTGACCAGACCCAATTGTTCCATATCGCTGAGAGGATGTTCTTTCGCTGTGCGCACAGCCCCTGTCAAACAAGAAAAAGCCTTGCGGTAATTCTGGAACCGCTGCTTCCAGCGGATATCCGTCTCCATACTTTTATTGTAAGAGATTTCTTATTATTCGTAAATACGTACGTACGCCGCGCCTTGAGGCATACGGCGGCGATCCGGGGGTTTCGGCAATGGGTATTGTCCGGCGTATCATGCGGTCCGGAGGACGTGAGTCCGGAGGTTAGAACTCTTTTTCTTAATTGCGTCCGGCGCGCAGGCTTTGCATGTCCCGCGCAGGGTTTGCGCGAATTCCCGCGCGCGCCCCTTCTTTTTAACTCTAAAATGGCCTATTATTATGGCACGGAATTTGCTCTACTTTATGGGGTGCGTTCCGGGCGGGACGCGTAAGGGGCTGGTCGCAACAGCAGACCGCTGCTTACCCGTGGGGCGTAAGGGATTGAAGGGGCCCGAAAGGGGCCCCGGCCGCAAGGCCGGGGCGGAACCCCCGCAAAGCCCGGTGGCGGCGGAGCCGCCATACGCCTGCGAATAAATGAGGTGGTCATGAACAGTAAACGCAAAAAGAGCTTTGTTTTCGCCGGCGGCTTTCTCGCCATTGCGGGGGGGCTTCTGTTTTTTTCGGGAGCAAAGGCAAAGGCCGCGGCGGAGTACGAGACGGCGGTGATTGGGCGCAGTACCATTGAGGAACTGGTGTCCAGTTCAGGCAAGCTGCAGGCGGTGGGAACGGTGAATGTGCTGACGCAGTTGACGGGGACTGTGGAGAAGGTGCTGGTGGATTTTAATGATACGGTGAAAAAGGGGCAGCCGCTTGTTGAGCTGAATACGGAGATGCTGAAAATTACTTTGCGCGAGACGGAGGCGGCGCTGACGCGGGCGCGGGCGCAGTATGAACACGCGAAGCTGTCCTGGGATAATAACAGGCAGCTTTTTGAGCGTAAGCTGATTTCAGAGTTCGATTTGCATACGAGCAAGACGGATATGGAGGTGCAGAGGGCGGCGCTGATTCAGGCGGAGACGCAGTACGAGAAGGCGCGGCTGAATATCGATGAGTACGCGATTATTCTTTCGCCTATTGACGGCATTGTGCTTGACCGCAAGGTCGAGAAGGGCGAGACGGTTGTGGCAAACTCCGGCAGCGTAACGCAGCTTTTTATTCTCGCGGAAAATCTGGATACGATGGAGATCAAGGGCGAGGTGGATGAGCTTGATATTTCGAGCATTCGTACGGGGATGGATGTGCGCTTTACCGTGGAGGCGTATCCGGACAGGAAGTTTACGGGCGCGGTGAGTCAGATCCGCAAGGTGCCGGTGGCGACGGATAATGTTGTCAATTATACGGTTGTCGTGACAACGCAGAATCCCGGCGGGGTTCTTCTGCCGGGGATGACGGCGAATATGGAATTTATTGTGATGGAAAAAAAAGACGCGCTTGTGGCGCCCTCCTCGGCTTTTCGGTTTAGTCCGCCGGAGGATGTGGCTTCGGCCGCGCGCAGAAGGATGCTGGAGGAGCGTCTCGCGGACAGGCCGGCTGAGGAGAGGCAGGCGGCGCTGCGGCAGTTTGATGAAAACGCGAAGGCCGCCGCCGCTTCGGCGCAGGCTTTGCCTGTGGGCGGCGGGATTCTGGGTATGCCGCGCTTTCCGGGCGGGGGCGGGCGGCAGCAGAACGCGGGTATGGCGGGCGGCGCGTCTTCCGGCGCAGCGCGGCGGCCCCTGTGGTTTTTGGGGGCGGATGGTTCGGTTTCCCTGCACATGGTCAGGACGGGCGTTGTCGACGGGTCGAATACCGAGATTGTAGACGCGGACGCTCTTGAGGGGCTGTCCGTTATTGTGCGGCAGAAATAGGCTGCGGGGCGCGGGGATTTTAGCATGGCGGTTATTGAGTTAACAGGGATAAAGCGTTATTACTCCTTTGGGGAGGTTACGGTCAAGGCTCTGGATGGGGTGGATGTTACGATAGACCGGACGGAGTTTGTCGCCATTATGGGCGCCTCGGGTTCGGGCAAGTCAACTTTAATGAATATCATAGGCTGTCTTGATGTGCCTACGGCGGGAACGTACGTCCTTGACGGTATGGATACCTCCGGCGCGACCGACGATGGTCTTGCCGACATACGCAACAAAAAGATAGGATTTGTCTTTCAGGGGTTTAATCTTCTGCAAAAAACGACGGCCCTGGAAAATGTGGAACTTCCTCTTTTGTATGACAGGGCCGGCGGGGGAAAAGACGCAATGAAAAAAGCCAAAGAGGCCCTGGAGCGCGTGGGGCTGGGCGAGAGACTGCATCATATACCAAATCAGCTTTCGGGGGGGCAGCAGCAGAGGGTCGCCATTGCCAGGGCGCTTGTTACCGATCCCGCCATTATAATCGCCGATGAGCCCACGGGCAATCTGGATACGCAGATGTCAAACGGAATTATGAGCCTTTTTAAGGAACTGAACAACGCGGGCATTACTATTGTAATGGTGACGCACGAGGAGGATATAGCGCTCTGGGCCAGGCGGAAGATTGTTCTGCGGGACGGGCGCGTTATCCGCGAAGAGCTGAGGCCGGCCGCGCCGCGGGAGGAGGTATGAACGCATCCACGCTTGTACGGCTGTCCCTGAGGAGTATTTTACGCAACAGGATGCGGAGTCTTCTGACGACTCTGGGCATCATCATAGGCGTTTGTTCGGTTATTGTCATGGTGGCGGTCGGCGAGGGTTCGCAGGCTTCCATCAGGGACAATATTTCGTCCATGGGAACAAACCTTATTATGATAATGCCTCCGCGCGGGCAGAACGCGGCCAACCGCCTTGTCATTGAAGATGTGGAAAAAATCCGCAAAGAGGGTGTGCATGTCGGCGCGGCCTCCGGCGTTGTGCGCAGCGCGCAGGCTGTTGTGGGCGGCATAGGCAACTGGCCGACAACGGTGTACGGGGTGGAGCCGGATTACCTGCGCATCAAGGAATGGACTACCGGCGCGGGGGATTTTTTTACCGAGCGCGATGTGAACCTCCGCGCAAAGAAAGCCGTCATCGGCATGACCGTCGCGAAACAGCTTTTTCCCGATGATGATCCTGTGGGAAAAAGATTCCGCATAGCGAACACTCCCTTTGAAATCGTGGGCGTTTTGGAGTCTAAAGGTTCCAACGCCATGGGAAGCGATCAGGACGATATTGTGATGGTTCCCCTTTCGACAGCCATAAGCAGGCTGAGGCGGAGCAGATACCTGCAAAGCATAGAAATCAGCGCCGCCTCCGAGGATCGCATGGACGACGCGCAGGCCGAGGTTGAGGATATTCTGCGCGAAGCGCACAGGCTGTCCCCGGAGGCCGAGAACGACTTTAGCGTGATGAACCAGGCCCAGATTATTGAGATGGCCTCGTCCGTAGCAAAGACGCTGACCATGCTTTTGGGCGCTATCGCCGGAGTGTCCCTTCTGGTCGGGGGGATAGGCATTATGAATATTATGCTGGTGTCCGTTACCGAACGTACGCGGGAAATCGGCATACGTTTGTCCGTGGGCGCGCGGCGGCGGGATATTCTGCGGCAGTTTTTGACGGAGTCCGTGGTTTTGAGTCTTTCCGGCGGGCTTATCGGCATACTGCTTGCCGTGGGGCTCTCGCATCTTCTGGAGTCGGCTTTCGGGCTGCGGGCAATCATCAGTCCGTTTTTTATTTTGCTGTCCGCGGGATTCGCGGCGGCTGTGGGAATCTTCTTTGGCTACTATCCCGCGCACAAGGCGTCGGCGATGAATCCTATTGACGCGCTGCGGGCTGATTAAAGGCGGACGCATGAAAGGGGACGGCTTTTAATGAGGCGCAAAGTTTCTTCTGCGGTTTCTAACGGGGAAATGCCCGGAAGACATACAACCGGCGGCGGCAGACTGCTTTTTTTTGTGGGAACAGCGGGAATTTTTCTTCTGTTTACCG
Organism: Spirochaetales bacterium; assembly: GCA_031274005.1. Taxonomy (GTDB): domain Bacteria; phylum Spirochaetota; class Spirochaetia; order DTKZ01; family DTKZ01; genus JAISAF01. The sequence continues at coordinate 20,877 of JAISQU010000157.1, read as the reverse complement.
TTTTGGGCTACAGCTTTCTGCGCGGCCAGTTATATACGAATCTGCTTCTTGCCCGCAACAAGGCGGAACAGACAATGAACAATCTCTTTACCGCGATGCGGCAGGAAAGGTTTCAGGAACAGAGCAGGGAACCGCGCCGTTTTCGCGCCGAGAGGGAGTTCTCCGGCCTTACCGGGGTTCTTGATGAGTATCCGCTGCTGAAAGAAAAGATAGCGGGCATAGGCGTATATTCCGCGGAGGGTGAGAATATTTTCCGGTACGGCGATATTCCCGACAGGTATCCGCCCCCCGAAGAGGAAAGTCCGGACGGCCCTCTGCGGAATTATGTTATTGATGAGTCCAGCGGGAATCTGCACATTGTTACGCTTCTTCCGTCACAGCACATGCACAGAAAAGATGAGGGGGACAGGGCTGCCGTTGTGATTTTTTCCGTACGGCAGAGTGACTACTGGCTGCGAAGGCGCATCGCCTGTCTGGTTTTTGCGGGTTGGGAAATTTTTCTTGCTATAGCTTTGTGGCGTCTTGGAAGTCTTTTGGCAAAGACCAGGGCTTACAGCCGGAAGCTGCAGGAACAGAAGGAGCTTGTGGCCCTGGGTTCGGCGGCAAGGACTCTGGCCCACGAGATCAAAAACCCCCTGAGCGCGATTCAACTCCAGGCCGACATCATTGGCCGGGTGTGCCCGGAAAAAGTCGGCGCCGAGCTGGACGCCATTACCCAGGAAGTAGCGCGGCTGCGGCGGCTTACCGACAGGATAGGGGATTTTCTGCGGGAACCCAGGGGGATGCCCGTACCTGTCGACCTGGGGGATTTCGCGCGGAACATAGTCAGACGCGCGGGCTGGCAGACGCAGACGCCTGTTCATCCCGACATTCCGGCTTTTTTCGCCGAAGAGGGCGTGTGGATAATTATAGACCCCGACAGGCTTCAGTCGATTGTGGAGAACCTTCTGCGCAACGCTTTGGAAAGCGGCAGCGCGCCCGGGGAGGTGCGGATGAAGGTTTTTCGCGAAGGCGGCCGCGCCGTACTGGAAGTTCTGGACAAGGGGGAGGGTCTTCCCGATGCGGAGATGGGCAGACTTTTTGATCCTTTCTTTACGACAAAAAGCAAGGGCTCCGGCGTGGGGCTTTGTATCGCGTGGCGCTTCGCGGAAGCCGCCGCCGGCTCTTTACAGATTGAAAACCGCGAAGGCGGCGGCGTCAAGGCCGCGCTCGAAATTCCCCTTGCGGAGGAGGCCAGAAAATGAAAATCCTTGTTGTTGATGATGAAAAAAATATCCGTGACTCACTGGGGCGGCTTCTGGAACTTGAAGGCATGAAGGCCCAGACCGCCGAGTCCGGCGAAAAGGCGCGGGAGCTTGTCGCCAGCCAGCGTTTTGACCTTGCCCTGGTGGATTTGAGGCTGCCCGGCATGTCCGGCCAGGATCTTGTGGAGTGGATACGGGCCGAGGGGTTTCTTCTTCCTGTTATTATGATTTCCGCTCACGGCGAGATCCAGGACGCGGTAAAAGCGATGCAGGCGGGGGCAAAGGATTTTGTGGAGAAACCCTTTGACTCGAAGGCCCTTATCAACAAGATACGCAAAATAATCGGCGAAACAAACAGCCGCAATGTAACGGAGGCCGAAGCCCGCAAGCAGCCGGAAAAGCCGCGCCTTGTGGGGGAGCATGCCCTGATACGCGAGCTGCGGGAGAAAATCCAAAAAGTCGCGGCGACGGATTCCACGGTGCTCATTACAGGAGAAAGCGGCTGCGGCAAGGAAGTTGTGGCCCGCGAAATTCATGACACATCCCCCCGCCGGAGCGAACCGTTTGTGGCGGTTAATGTCGGGGCGATACCGGAAAATCTGCTGGAAAGCGAACTGTTCGGCCACGAGAAGGGCGCCTTTACCTCCGCGGACTCCCGGCGCATCGGCCTCTTTGAACTTGCGGGGTCAGGAACGCTTTTTCTTGATGAAATCGGCGAAATGCCGCAGGTTTTGCAGGTAAAACTTCTGCGCGTTCTACAGGACAGAATGATTCGCCGCCTGGGCGGAATACGCGACATCCCCCTGGGCGCCCGCATTTTGTCCGCGACCAACCGCGATCTTGAGGCCCGCGTAGCCAAGGGGCTTTTCCGCGAGGATCTTTTTTACCGGCTCAATGTTATACGCCTGGCCATTCCTCCCCTGCGTGACAGAAAGGTGGATATCCCGCTCCTCGCGCAGACCCTTTTGCCGCGGCTGTGCGGCCGCCTGAACTGCGGCCCGCGGGAGATTACAAACGGAGCTTTGGCAAAGCTGAAACGTTATGATTTTCCCGGAAATGTCCGCGAACTGGAAAACATTCTGGAACGGGCTGTCATCTATTCGTCAAAAGACGGCCTTATCCGCGAAGATTGTATTGAAGGCGGACCGCCGCCAAAATCCACGGCAATTCCGGATACCGCCTGGGAGGCGCAGCCGGAGTCCGGACTCCTTTTACGCAACGCGGAACGGGACCTTATCGAGAAAGCCCTGAGGGAACACCACGGTAACAGAACCAGGGCTGCCGGGGCTTTGGGCATAAGCCGGCGGACCATAATCTATAAAATAAAAGAATATGGGATTGAGGAAAAAAAGGATTAACCGCCCCTCCAAACCCCTTGCGCAACCCAAATTTAACCGATAGAGTCCTGGCGGCTTTCACCGTAATTTCCACCCGCCTGCGGCGGGAATGCTTAAACTTGACCCGCAGACAATATCTGTGTAATGTAAATCTTCCGGTATATTCGGGGGGATGTGTGGCGAAGCTGTGGGAAAAAGATTATAACGTTGACGCTTTTCTTGAGGAGTTTACCGTCGGGCAGGATTACCTTCTGGACAGGGCTCTTGTTCCCGCGGACTGCCTGGGCAGCATGGCTCATGCAAAAATGCTGACGGACATAGGCATACTTACCCGGCAGGAAGAAGCATCCCTGCATGTGGTACTGGCCGCCATTATGCACGAGCAGGCCGAAGGCGCCTTCATTATCCGGCCCGAAGAGGAGGACTGCCACACCGCCATAGAAAACCGGCTTACAAAAGAGCTGGGCGGCGCGGGTAAAAAAATTCATACGGGCCGTTCGCGTAACGACCAGGTGCTTACGGCGCTGCGCCTGTATTGCAGGGATTTTCTGCTTGACAGCGCGGACGCCGTGTGCCGGCTTGTGGAAACCCTTCTTTGCGCCGCCGAAAAAAACAAAAATATTCCCATGCCGGGTCGTACCCATACGCAAATCGCCATGCCCTCCTCGGTGGGGCTGTGGTTCGCCGCCTGGGCGGAAGAACTGCTTGACGGGCTTAAACTTCTGCAAACGGTTTATCATCTGGTTAACCGTTGTCCCCTGGGTTCGGCGGCGAGTTACGGTACGCCCCTGCCCCTGAACAGGGAACTGACCGCAGAACTTTTGGGCTTTGAAGCGGTTCACAACAATGTCCTTGCGGCCAATAATTCCCGGGGCAGGCTTGAAGCCTGCGTCCTGGACGCTCTGGACAGTATGGGCATTACCCTGTCCAAAATGGCCGCGGACCTTATAATGTTTTCGCTGCCGGAATTCGGTTACTTTTGCCTGCCGGCGCAAATGTGTACGGGGTCGAGCATCATGCCGCAAAAGAAAAACCCCGACGGGCTGGAGCTTACCCGCGCAAAAGCCGCTGCCCTGGGAAGCTGCGCCTTTCAGATAAAGTCCGTCATTCGGGCGCTGCCTTCGGGTTACAACAGGGATTTTCAGGAAACAAAAGAACCTTTCATGCGGGGGCTTAAAACCGCCTTATCCCTCTTCCGCATTATGGAACTTACCGTGCGCGCTCTTACCGTTAACGGCGATGCCCTGCGCCGGGCCTTTTCGCCTGAAATATTTGCCACTGACGAAGCCTACCTCCAGGTAGTCCGGGGAAAGAGCTTTCGGGACGCCTACAGGGATGTAGGGCTCAACCTTGAAAAGCTGAAAGCGCTGGATCCCGCCCAAACCATCCGGAACAGGCAAAGTACCGGAACCGCGGGAAATCTCCGACTGGACATCCCCTGTCGGGAAAATTCCGATTTTGCGGCCTTCTTTTCGGGAGAACGGCGAAAGGTAACGCAGATTCTTGAAAAACTCTGCGGTTTTTCCAGGGAAATCTGATTTTCTTATCCGATTTTCTGCACTTTTGCTGTAAATGTGCTATACTGATTGTATGCGTATAGAACCACTTGCCAATGGCGAAAAGCTCAGTCTTTCATATGAAGACGAAGAGCTGCGGTTGTTTTTTATCGGAACAGGAAGCGCGTTTTCAAAAATCCTTAACCAGACAAATCTTTTAATCATCAAGGGCAAAGACCATCTGCTTGTTGACTGCGGCACAAAAACCCCTCAGGCTCTGCACAGTATCGGCTGCCCGCTAAGCAATATTCGCAATTATTTTCTGACCCATACACATGCGGATCACATAGGCGGCGTTGAAGAGGTCTGCCTTACCAGCAGGTACATGAAAAAGAAAAAACCGGCAATCTGTATCCCTGAATATTTTGAAAACATTCTGTGGGATTATTCACTGGCCGGCGGCGCGGCCTACAATGAGCGTACGGGGGGCAAGCCCCTTACCTTTGGTGATTTTTGGGAAATAAAGCGTCCCGTATGGGCTGCCGGCTATCCCCGTGAGACATGGGAGGCCGATATTGGTTCGATTAACCTTAAAATATTCAGAACCATGCACATTCCCGACAGCGCCTCCACATGGGAAGACAGCTTTCCCAGCTTCGGGCTTGTCATCGACAATATAATACTTTTTTCCAGCGACACACGCTTTGACCCCGACATGGTCCGCGATTACGGGTCAAACAAAAAAATCCAGGCAATTTTTCATGACTGTCAGTTTTTCACCGGCGGGGTTCATTCTTCTTTGGAGGAATTGTCGACTCTGCCCAAAGACATCAGGGCAAAAACCTATCTGATGCATTATCAGGACAGTTGGGAAAAAGTTCTTCCCGCCGTGGAAGAGGCGGGTTTTGCGGGATTCGCCCGGCAGCACGTGTATTATATTTTCCCCTGAACTATACGCAGGCCCGCCTCGCCGGCCGCGATGCGCTTACCTTTCAGAAGAGTCCTCACCGCCGCCGCGAGGGCGTTCATTTCAGTCCGTGTATTACCCATGCCCAGAGGCAAATGAAACAGGGTCAGCCTTTTCCGAGCGGCCTCGGGCAGGCCGGAAAACTCCTTCACGAGATTTTTTTGCATGCCCGCCTTTCCCCAGGTTATGATAAAAAACTCATCGTTATTCATATCATCGCCGGACTTGCCCGCAATGGCGGCGGTGATTTCTCCGGCGGCGCCGGCCACGCCCCCATCGGCTGTATGAACATGAAGAGATGTGTCCGGATTGGCAGCGGTATTCTGGGCGGCGTCAAAAAGTACCATACGCAGAAAGGGCAGGAAATCTCCCGCATCGGAAGACCCGGCCCTGCACTGAGCGGCATCCGCGATAAAATGCACGCGCACGGGCCGGCCCAGAAATTCCCCGGAGCGGGAAACCAGCTCCCTGAAAAAAGCGGCAATATCGTTTATATCCGCGCCACGCCTTTTCTTTTGAAACATTTTTACGGCGCCTTTCCTGTTTGTCCTTTTTCCCTCAGCATAGCAGAATACGGCCTTGCCTCAATATCCTCATCGCGGATGCCTATATCCGCAAAAAACCGCCTTATTGTTTTTTCCCAGGCGGCTATCTCCTCCGGCCGGGCCGCCTCCAGAACCTTCTCGGCCTCCACAAAAAGACCCAGCCCCTGAACATCAGAGACTTCCACGGTAAGCCCCCGGCAGGCATACTGTTTGCCCCGCTTTACTTTACGTATACTTCTTTCACAGCCGAGCTTCTCAAGCAAATCCATGAAGAGCGGCCCGTCGGAAAGCGTAAACTCGTTTTCTTCGTTAACCTCCAGAGCGTTTTTGACACTCTTCTTTTTATAGGTACACACCCACTGCCCGTTTTCGCTGCGAACGCGTAAATCCGACCCGGCGTCCCCGGCCAGGGGCGAAGCCTTCGGCGCGCTGAAGTAGGCGTCATTCTTCACATAATCTTTCTGAAAAACGCACAGCCTCTGGACGCGCCCGAGCGTTTCTTCCGGCCTGTGCACCCAGGCTTTCATTTCAATCTCTACAGGCATGGCGCCTACTTGAAAGTCAGTACAGACGGATCATACTCCCCGGGCGGCGTAAAGCCCAGAAGTTCCATACTCGTCGCCGAGAGAGAGCTGATGCCCAAACCCTCTTTTAACTGCGCCGAATACTCCCCCTTTGATTCAGGGTCATAAATAATGCAGGGCACGGGATTCAGGGAATGGGCCGTCTTCGCACAGGGGCTTCCGTCGGCCTTTGTCAGAACCTTCCCGCTTTTCTTCTCGTGCTCAAACATATCGTCGGAGTTGCCGTGGTCTGCGCAAATAATCAAAACGCCGCCGGCTTTCGCGACGGCCTGCCGGATGCGGCCAAGGCAAAGATCCACAGCCTCAAGGGCGCAGATAACGGCCTGGTAGATGCCCGTGTGCCCAACCATATCGCCGTTGGGAAAGTTCAGCCGTATCATGCCGTACTTACCGCTTTCTATGGCCGCGATCACCTTGTCGGTAATCTCCGCGCATTTCATCCAGGGCCGCTGCTCGAAAGGAACGACATCGGACTTTATTTCAACATAGTCTTCAAGTTCCTCACTGTACTTGCCCAGCTTGTTTCCGTTAAAGAAATACGTGACATGGCCGTACTTCTGCGTCTCGCTGATGGCCAGCTGCTTCACACCGGAAGCCACAAGATATTCACCCAGAGTTCTGTCGATTGACGGCGGCGAGACAAGATACTGTTTGGGTATATGCAGGTCGCCGTCGTATTCCATCATGCCGGCGTAGCAGGCCGCAGGCCTCAGACCGCGGTCAAACTTGTCAAAGGCGTCGTCCTCAAAAGCCGCGGTAATCTCCAAAGCCCTGTCCCCGCGGAAATTGAAATAAATAACAGAATCTCCGTCCGCCACGGGCCCCACCGGAGATCCTCCTTCGGCGATAACAAAGGGCGGCAAATCCTGATCTATGGCCTGTGTTTCCCCGCGCAGGGTTTCCACCGCCTCACGCGCGCTCGCGAACTGCCGGCCCTTGCCCTGCACGTGGATTTCCCAGCCCTTGCGTACCATGTCCCAGTTCGCGCCGTAGCGGTCCATCGTAATAACCTGTCGGCCGCCGCCTGAGGCAATACGATAGTCCGCGCCGCCCTTGTTCAGCTCCGCGAGAAAAGCCTCAAAAGGATCAATGTATTCCAGAGCCGAAGTCTCCCCCACGTCGCGGCCGTCCAGCAGAATGTGAATCCGCGCCTTTCCCACGCCCTCCGCGGCGGCCTGCCTCAGCATGGCCTTCAAGTGGTCTATGTGGCTGTGGACATTTCCGTCGGAAAAAAGCCCGATAAAATGCAGGCTGCCCCCCGACTGCTTTACCCCGCTCACAAGGGTTTTCCATGTCTCGCCGCTGAAAAGATCTCCTGTTTCGATGGAACCGCTTACCAGCTTTGCACCCTGCGCGAAAACGCGGCCGCAGCCCATGGCGTTGTGCCCGACCTCGCTGTTGCCCATGTCCTCATCAGAGGGAAGGCCCACCGCAGTCCCGTGGGCCTTGAGTTTTGTGTGCGGACACGAGGATTCCAGCGCGTCCAGAGTAAGGGTCTTCGCTTCCGCGACAGCGTCCCCCTCTTTATATTTGCCGTAGCCGACTCCGTCCAGAATGGCGAGCACCACAGGGCCCCGCCTTCCCTGAAATTTGGGATTCTTTTTTAAGGCTTCTACCATAGCGATCTTCTCCTCATGTCCTCATCTGCGCCCAACCGGCCATGTAACCGAAACCGGTCTTAACCGAAAACGACAGTTTTATTTCCAAATATAAGAATACGGTGTTCAAGATGCAAGCGCACCGCCCGTGAAAGCACAATTTTCTCCAGATTTTTGCCCTTTCGCACAAGATCGGACACCGCGTCCCTGTGGCTTATCCGCGCCACATCCTGCTCAATAATGGGCCCCTGATCCAGATCAGGGGTCACGTAATGGCTCGTGGCCCCTATGATTTTAACGCCGCGCTCAAAAGCCTGATGATACGGCTTTGCCCCCACAAAAGCGGGAAGAAAGCTGTGATGAATGTTGATTATCCTGTTCCTGAACTCCCTGACAAAAGTATCGCTCAAAACCTGCATATACCGCGCAAGAATAACAAGGTCTATATTCTGCTCACGCAAAAGCTCAAGCTCCTTCGCCTCCGCCGCGGCCTTTGCCGCCTCCGTTACAGGAATAAAATGAAAAGGCGCTCCGAAATACTGCGCCACCGGCGCAAGCGCATTATGGTTACTCACAATCATAACAATATCGCCGGCCAGTTCCCCCTCCCGCGTCCGCAAAAGAAGATCGTACAAACAGTGGTCCATTTTTGAAACAAAAATCGCTATCCGCGGAATATGCGAAGAAAACTCAATGCGCCAGTTCATGGAAAACTTGTCCGCAACAGGCTCAAAAGCCGCCAGGATTTTGTTCTCCGCTATTCTGAAGCCCGCCAGGTCCCACTCGACCCGCATAAAAAAAGTATCCGTCTCGGAATCCGTATGCTGATCCGAATACAGGATATTCCCATTATAGGTAAAAATAAAATGCGACACCTCCGCCACAATCCCCCGCGCATCGGGACAGGACAGAAGCAGAATTGCCTTGTTCGCAGGATTCGTCATGCCGTTTATATCCTTTTCCGCATTATAGAGTACCCGCGCGGAAGTGAAAAGACCGCCTCATGTGTTTTTTCTTATACCAGAAGACTCCCGTGAATAACGGAGCCGACCATTTCTTCCGCGGGGGTGTACAGCGCGGGTTCAAAAGGTTTCCTGCTTCAGTAGACACAGGGAAGGGCTGTAAGGCTCGGGGCGCATTGTAAATAATACGCGCGATGCGGTATATTACCAGTATTATTATAGAAAAACAGCATTTTTGGGAGGATATACATGAAGTTCAGAACACTTGTTTTTGCGGCGGCGCTTTCGGCGGCCGTGGGCAGCCTGGAGGCGCAGACGCTTCCTGATGGATTATACGCGCGGATAAAAACCGTCAAGGGGGATATTCTGGTTCAGCTTGAGTATGAAAAAACACCCCTGACGGTTATTAACTTTGCGGGCCTCGCGGAAGGTAAAATCAAAAATTCGCCCCGCGCCGGAAAGCCCTTTTACGACGGGCTAAAATTCCACAGGGTTGTCAATAATTTCATGATTCAGGGCGGCGACCCGGCGGGTAATGGTACGGGCGGCCCCGGCTACAAATTCCCCGATGAGTTCGACCCCGGCCTGAAACATTCCGGGCCGGGAATCCTGTCCATGGCAAACGCGGGGCCGGGTACCAACGGCAGTCAGTTTTTTATTACGCATGTGGCAACCCCGCATCTGGACGGCAAACATACCGTCTTCGGCCACGTCGTCCAGGGTCAGGATGTGGTGAATAAAATCAGGGAAGGCGATACAATTCAGAGTATTACAATTATCCGCCAGGGCGCAAAGGCCGGCGCTTTTGCCGCGGATCAGGCTGCTTTTGACAGGGCTTTTGCGGAAGCCTCAAGGAAAGCGGCGCTGGCGGCCGAGGAAGAAAAGAAAGACATTACCGCCAGAATCAGGCAGATACTCCCCGGAGCGCAGACAAGCCCGTCGGGCATTTACTACAAAACAACAAAAACCGGAAGCGGCGACAAGGCGAACAGGGGCAATTACGTTACCGTTCATTATACCGGACTTCTTCTTGACGGTACGGTGTTCGACTCAAGCAAGAACAGGAATCCTTTTGAGTTTCAGGCCGGCAGGGGGATGGTCATCAAGGGCTGGGACGAAATGATTCTCGATATGAAAGAGGGCGAACAGCGCGCTTTTGTGCTGCCTCCCGATCTTGCCTATGGAGCGGGGGGCGCGGGTAGAGTGATTCCCCCGAACGCGTATCTTCTTTTCGAAGTAGAGCTTCTGAAGGTCTCACGGTAGGAGAGTGGCCAAAGATAAAAACCGGCCTGTTTTTACCTGCCGGGGCTGCGGGCACACGCAGCCCAAGTGGATGGGCAGGTGCCCCTCCTGTGGTGAATGGAACACCTTTATTGAGGGCGAGGCTGTCCGGAAAACCGGCGCGGCGCGGGACGCCGCAAAAATCCCGAAAGAAGCGGTACTGCTCTCCAGCGTGGAAGCCTCCGAAGGCATTCGGCTGGGATCAACGCTTACGGAACTGGACAGGGTTTTAGGCGGCGGCATTGTCAGGGGGTCTACCATCCTTGTAGGCGGCGAGCCGGGAATAGGCAAGTCGACACTGATGCTTCAAACCGCCGCCGGGCTGGGTATGCGCTACAGGACGCTCTACCTTTCCGGGGAAGAATCGCCGGGACAAATCAGGCGGCGGGCCGACCGTCTGGGGCTGGATTCAAAGAACCTCCACATCTTCGCGGAAACGGAACTGAGTCTTGTGGACGGCTGCCTGCGCCGGCTTGACCCCGAACTGCTCATTGTCGATTCCATTCAGACCCTTCATTCCCCGGATCTGGGAGCAGTACCCGGTACTATTAACCAAATCAAATTCTGCTGTCACGAAATCGCGGAATGGGCCCGGCAGCGGGGCGCTTCGGTTTTTTTTATAGGACATGTTACAAAAGAAGGCGCCATAGCGGGACCCAAGATTATCGAACACATGGTGGACACGGTTTTATATTTTGACCAGTCCGGCGGCGATATACGGTTTCTGCGGGCGGCAAAAAACCGTTTCGGTTCTGTTGACGAGATAGGTCTTTTCTCTATGGGGGAAAAAGGCCTTGCGCAGGTTGCCGATCCCTCGGCCTTGTTTCTTGTGGAGCGCGAGGGCAGCCTGCCTCCCGGCGTGGTCCCCGCGCCTGTTTACGAGGGCAGCCGCGTTCTTCTGGTCGAGATTCAGGCGCTGACGGTTCCCGCAAAGGGCGGGCTGTCGCGCGTATATTCCGACAGAATCGACCCCGGCAGAGTGTCGCGCATCGCGGCTGTTCTGGAAAAACACGCGTCTCTAAGGTTTTCCGATCAGGATGTGTACGTCAATGTCGCGGGGGGAATACGGCTTACCGAGGTAGGCATAGAGCTTCCCCTCGCAATGGCCCTGTATTCGGCGCGTACCGGTCTGTGTTTTCCCGGAAATACGACTGTTTCCGGCGAAGTAAGCCTTGCGGGCGAGATACGGCCTGTCCCGCACTTCAGGCGGCGGCTGCGGGCCGCTGCGGAAATGGGATTTACCGCCTTTATCGGGCCGGAAAAGCCCGGCGACGAGGAGGATGCCGCCGAAGGCTGGATACGCGCCGCCTCTGTGACGCAAAGCATACAAAAAGTATTCGCGCCCCAAAAAAACAGCGGTGAACGGGCAGAAGTGAACAGTTGAAAAAATTCCTCCCAACTATTCCGGCTATTTCCCGCCCTCCCGGTTTCCAAATATGATTTCGTTGTATATACTATAAAATATGGCGCATGTGAACACCGAAATACACTGCCGGGGGAACGAAGATGACATCAGACGGATGTGGCTTTCTGTTTCCCGCGAAAACGCCGGGGCAAAGGGTTTATCGGTTGATTTTGGCCTGCTCCTTCCTGTCCCGCGGGGGAAGGAAACAGACAGGAAATGGCAAAGGGACAATTGGGGCTGCTGCTCAAACGCGATTCACGAACAAGCTGTGAACGCCGCCAAAATGTTTGTGTCTTTTGATACTTTGGAGTCGGAACCTCTTCCTGTTTACAGGGCCTTGATTCTGAACTTTCCCCATATCAATTTTTTTATCACGTATGCGTGTTATGACGACTATGACAGGGCGGGTTTTGTTCAGGGCAGCGGAGGATTCGTCGAGGCCGAGTCAAGCCGTGAGTTTACCAGAAACTCCGAAGAAGACATGTTCGGCTGGAACGCCCGCCTCAGGGCGGAATGGGCGGCGGCGCAGCGGGCTTTTGTGAGAAAGATTTCGAACAGGGCCTTACGGTTGACGCCGGAACATCAAAACCACGGACTGTTGCTTAAGGCAAAGCTCTTCAGAAACGGTTATCTTTTGAAGAATATTCTGAACAAGTCCGGAGGCTTCTGCAGAATCGCGGTTCTGGGAAACCCTTTCTCGATTCAGTTTGTCGATAATCCCGCGGAGGACCTTCTGCGCGCGGCCATAGAGATCAATCCCAGGGCGCTGGCTCTCGTCAAAAATCAAACCGAAGCGCTTTGCCTTGCGGCGATTCAGAAGGACGCGGGGTGTTTTGGCCTGGTCAGGGAGCAGACTGCCGGGCTTTGTCTTGCCGCCCTGCGCGGCGCGGTGAGCGGGGATGATAACCGGACTGTGGAAATTTTCCGGCTTATTCGGGACAAGACCGAAGAACTGTGCCTTACGGCGGTGCGCCAGGACGGCAATGCCCTGAGGTATGTGGAAAACCAGACTCCCGAAATTTGTCTGGCCGCGGCGCAGCAAAACGGAAGCTCCCTGATGTACGCGCACAGGCAGACAGAAGAGCTCTGTTTTGCCGCCGTGGAGCAGAACGGCCTTGCCCTGAAATACACGGATAAAAATCTTTTTACCGCCGCGCGCTATGCCCTGCTGTGCCTTGCCGCGGTAAAGCAGAACGGATACGCGCTGCAATATGTCGAAAAGAAAACCCAAAAATTGTGTATGGCGGCGGTACGCTCACGGGGTCAGGCGCTGGAGTATGTCGAAAACAGGACGCCGAAACTGTGTATGGCCGCGGTACGTCAGAACGGCCGGGCTTTGGAATATGTTGAAGACAAGACGCCGGAAATCTGCATGGCCGCGCTCAGGCAGGATGGGCGGGCCCTGGAGTTTATCGGGAAAAAGGCGCGCACAGCGCAGTTGTGCCTTGCCGCGGTAAAACAGGATGGACGCGCTTTGGAGTTTGTGAAGGATCAGAATCCGCAGCTCTGCCTGATTGCGGTCAAAAAAACCGGGCGGGCCCTGGAGTATGTGAACCGGCGCTTGTGCCCGGCGGAGAAATATAGGCAGATGTGCCTTGCCGCGGTCCGCAAGGACGGCTGGGCGCTGGAATATGTGCGGGAGCAGACTCCCCAAATCTGCCTGGCCGCTGTGAGGCAAAACGGGTACGCGCTGAAATATGTCAGGGATAAAACGCGGAAAATTTGCCTTGCTGCGGTGCGCCAGAGCGGCCGGGCCCTGGAATATGTGGAGAAAAAGACGCCAAGAATTTGTCTTCTCGCGGTACAGCAGGACGGTCTTGCCCTTGCGCACGTACAGAGGCAGACCGAAGAAATTATCGCCGCCGCAACGGCCCAAAATGAGGCCGCAAAGCGCTTCATAAAAAGATTCTCATGCCGCAGGTAAAGGAGCAGGAAGCCAATGGCCGCGCTGATGTATGATATAGATATTGCCTGCAAGGGAAATCCCGGCGATATGCGGGAAATGTGGCTCGCCGTAAGCCGGCCCAAAGAAGGCAACACAGAGGAAAGGCAGTTTATTCTTCGGAAGTTCTCGCCCCATACCGGGAAGGATCCCGGCGCTTTTGTTTCCGCGGATTCCGTTATCGATATTGACGCTCATCTCAATTCCATCCGGGGTGAAAAATCAAAGATCAATCCCGAAACATTTTATCCTGTTTTGGCAAAGGCTTTTCCCCGTCTGAGCTTCTTTATTGTCCAGCGCGTAAGCGCAGACGGGGCCTGGTCCTGCGCCGCTTTTGAAGCCAAAAACGGCCGCATGAGGATAAGCGGCAGATGGAAGTATGATACCGGCGAGGCCTGCTGCGCCCGGCTGGCCTGGATATATGCGCTGCAGGGGCACTGGCTTTTGCGCGAAGACGAGACAGGCGGGGCCGCGCCGCCCTCAGGGGAACCGGTCGGGGCTGCTCCGCAGCCGGATGACAGGGACGCCGCGGAGAAGCGGAGCCTCAAAGAGTCTCTCGCGGCGGTACAGGCCGACGGGGACGCCCTTGAGTTTGTTCAAAAGCAAACGGAGAAGATATGCCTTGCCGCGGTAGAAAACAAGGGCAGGGCCCTGCGTTTTGTACACAACCAGTCTTTAAAAATCTGCCGCGCGGCGGTAAAGCAGGATGGCCTTGCCCTCGAATTTGTACGGGAAAAGACGCGGGATCTGTGCCTTGCGGCGGTGAAGCAAAATTATCTGGCTTACAGATATGTAAGGGAAACAAGCCCGTCCCTGTTCAGGCTTTTCGATCAGCTTTCCCGAAACGCGCTAGGATAATACCCTGAATTGGAAAAGGACATGGGCCAATTCTCATTTATTTATATCATTCTTCAAAACCACTGCCGCATAACCGTGTTTTCATTGCGCAGTTCGACTATTTTATTCTACAGTTAATTCCCACCTTTTGACTTAATAATATCATATGCCTGTCTGTAGAAAATATTGCTACATCATTTTGTTTTGCATTTTGTGCAATTGCTATATCCAATAATCCCAATTTATTAATTCCTGCCCTTATACATTGATATTGAATTTCAATTATTTCACTCCAGTCTATATTAAGCGGTACAACATCTATTCCTGAAAGGCAATCAATAAAATCATATTCTTTATTTGATCGGGCCGATGGGATTAATTCAGCTAACACAATTTTATTTGTTAATGCCGTATTATCAATCAATAGTTGGGAGATTTCCTTAAAGTTAATCTTTTTTTTAAAATAATCTATCCAAACACAGCTATCGATAATGTAATTCATATCCTATTTCTCGTTACATTAATATCCGCATCCAATTTAACTTTTCCTGCCATTTCGATAAGTCTGAGACGTTTTCTGTTTTGTATTATCTGTTTTAACGCCTCATTTATAACCGCTGTTTTTGTGGATTCTCCTGTCCATTTCATTGCCTCAACTAATAATTTTTCATCCAAATTTAGAGTAGTTCTCATTATTATGACTCCTTATGCATACAATGTAATGGATATTATATGCATTGTCAATTGGTTTATTGGAGTTGTTCGGAAACCCGCTTGGGTTCCTCGCAAGTCTATTGTTTTGGTCGAATTACGCATATCTGCGTTTTTAGACTCAGGTTTTACCAAACCGCAATATAGGAGTCGGCTCTTTTTTCGGCGCCTGCGGCGTAGACTCCGCCGGGGAGCCTGTGAATGATCTGCCCCCTGCCGAAAGTCAAATCATTACTGTCGCAGAAAATTTCGTGCCCCCGTTTCCGCAGCGCGGCGGCTATGTGCGGCGGAAAGTCCGGCTCAAGAAGGACGCGGCTGCCCTCCAGCCACTGCCAGCGGTAAGCGTCCAGCGCCGCCTGGGGGTTCAGATGAAAATCAACAAGATTGCTGACAACCTGCATATGAGCCTGGGGCTGCATGGCCGCGCCCATAATGCCGAAAGGTCCGACGGGCCGGCCCGCGCGGGTAATGAAGCCCGGAATAATCGTATGGAAAGGCCGCTTTCCCGGCCTCAGATATTTGACGGAGTCTTTGTCCAGAGTAAAGCCGTGGCCGCGGTTCTGAAAACTGACGCCGCTTTCGGGGATGACTATGCCGGAACCGAAACCCGCGTAATTGCTTTGTATCCAGGAAACCATATTCCCTTCGGCGTCGGCGGTGCAGAAATACACTGTTTCCGAACCGGCGGGCTTTCCCGGCCCGGGCCGCGAAGCTGTTTCACCTATAAGGGCGGCGCGGCCCGCGGCGTACTCTTTTGAAAGAAGGCCGTCCGTGTTTTGAGGTACAAAACGGGAATCGCCTATGTACCGGTGGCCGTCGGCAAAGGCCAGCTTCAAAGCCTCAATCTGCTTGTGGCAGGTATCCGGATGATCCCTGCCAAAGGGAAAACTGAAGTTTTCCAGAATGTTCAGGCCCAGGATTGCCACAAGGCCCTGACCGTTGGGAGGAATCTCCCAAATATCATAGCCCCGGTAATTGACGGAAATGGGCGGCGTCCATTCCGGCTGAAAAGAAGCAAGGTCTTCTTTACGGAGCAGGCCGCCGTGTTTTTTCATGAAGGCGTCAATGCCTTCGGCGAGTTCTCCCCTGTAGAAAGATTCGGCCCGCGTTTCGCCTATTTTGCGCAAGGTCCGCGCCTGGGCAGGAAAGCGGCGCAGTTCTCCCGCTTCCGGGGTTTTCCCGCCCAGAGCGTATACCGTGAACCAGCCTTCAAAGGCTGCGGCTTCCCTGTCGTCTCCCCTGCCGGCGGCGGCCTTTTGCTCTTTTTGATATACCTCTTTTGCCTGAGCCCACAGGAGCGCGGTTACGGGCATTACAGGAAAACCCTCTTCCGCGATTTTCGCAGCCCCCTCCAAAACTTCCGCGAAGGGCAGATTTCCGTATTCTTTCGACACGGCCGCCCAGGCGGAAGGAATTCCCGGTACGGTAACGGGGACAAGGCCGAAGCGGGGCATGTCGGTGAATCCTTTGCTGCGTATGGCCTCTTCGGTCATCAGGGCGGGGGCTGTTCCTGAGGCGTTCAGGCCCCGGAGGCGCTTTTCTTTTTCCGACCACAGGATGACAAAGGCGTCGCCGCCAAGCCCGTTACTGACCGGCTCCAGCACAGTCAGCGCCGCCGCGCAGGCAACGGCCGCGTCCATGGCGTTGCCCCCCCGTTTCATCACATCAAGGCCGGCCTGGGCCGCCAGGGGCTGCGAAGCGGCCACAACCGCTTTTGCCGCGTACATAAGCTGCCGCCGCGAGGGATAAGGGAAATAACAGGGGTCAAAGTTCATGATTACTTTCCCGCCATAAGCGTAAGATAGGGCAGGGCGATAAAGTTCCCTGCCATGCCTCCGAGGCTGGAGAACAGAAACACCAAAAGCACATGGGTAAAACGGTTACGGAAAAAACCTTTAACGCTTGCAATGTCGTCGTGGAGTTTTTCAAAATCTTCCACCCTCGGTTTGCGCAGATAGGCCTCAAGGAGTCCGGTCAACATCCCCACGCCTATCACGGGACTCAGCGTAGCTATCGGGGCGGCTACAAAGGACGCCAGTATTGTTACAGGGTGGGCCAGCGCAATCAGGGAACCAAGGGCGGCAAGTCCGCCGTTTGCGGCAAGCCATATCCACAGCATCTGTATTCCATGCCCCTGGCCGGCGCTGAAAAATCCCCAGGCGATAAGCGCCACAACTGCGGCGGGAATAAGCCATCCCAGGACTTTTGAAAACAACCCGCTTTTGGGAACTTCGGCAATCTCCGCCGTATCAATGACAGCGCCGGTTTCGTACATTGCCGTAAGATGTTTGATAATGCCCGGTATATGTCCCGCGCCGGCAACGGCCAGGACCCTGTTCTCTTCGCTTTTGTATATGTTTGCCGCAAGAAAGGAATCCCTTTCGTCTATAAGCACTTTCTTGACGGAAGGCAGATACTCCGCAAGCTCGTCCATCATGCCTTCAATTTCGCTCTTTTTTTTCAGTTTTTCTATTTCTTCGGAGGAGAGTTTTTCCGTAGAAAACACCGACGAGAGCATGGCTGTCAGGAGTTTGCTCTTTCCCCACAAGCCGGTTTTCGCCCAGGCCCGTCTGAGGGTTATCTGTATTTCCCTGTCGGAAAATGAAAAAGGAATCCCCAGCTTTTGCGCAGTTTCTATTGCCTTCATCATCTCTTCGCCGGGCTTGACCCCCAGGTCTATGCCGAGCCGCCGCTGGAACGAAGCCAGAACCAGGTTCCCCAGCAGCAGAAATCCTTTTTTCTGTTTCATGACCTGGTAAATGTTGAGTGACGACCAGTCCTGTTTCTGCGTTATGGATGTGTAGCGGGAGTTGTCGATTTCCACACACACCCTGCCGGGTTTTTCTTCCGTAATGATGCGCTCAACTTCATTCACGCTTTCCCGTGATACATGGGCTGTTCCCACAAGGATAAATTCTCTGCCGCCCAGGTCAAGCCGGGTTATGTTTTTATTCATGGCTATTCCTTATTTTCGTGTAAAAATTTTTCGATAACAGTAAGAAACCTTTCCCGCAGCCCCGGGCCGCCGGGAATGCTGTCCCCGGAAATCGTTCCCCCGCTCATGTGGGGATGCCCTCCCCCCTCCCCTATACCCTCCAGCGCCCGCTTTACAATCAAATCCGCCGGCAGCCGCGGATCCTCACTGCGCAGGGATAATCTGCATACGGAACTTTCCACCTTGCTGGTAACGACAAAATGAATCTCCTGCATGCGCAGAAAATAGTCCGAGATAAGCCCCGGCAGTTCCGGCCGCACCTTTTCCGCGGGGGCTTCGGCGGTCCCGGCGGAAGGCTCCAGTTCCACGAAACATACGCTGTCGTGGCGGTAGTAATGATCAAAGGCGTAACGAAGGGTCGGAATATCCTGAATGGAAAAACTGTTGCGCAGAATGTACACCGCTCCTTCCCAATCGCCTTTGAAAAATAAACCGGAAAAAGCCGCAAGGTCAACAGGTCCTACGCCCCTGGTCATCTGCGCCGTATCCATCATCAGGCCGGTGAGCAGGGCCGTAGCTACATCGCGGGACGGCTCGGTCATGGTTTCGAGGTAATACTGATAGATGATGGTCGAGCAGGAACCGGCCTCGGGCCTGATGTCGACAAAAGGACATTCGGGAATTTTTTCGGGCGGCTGGTGGTGGTCGATAATCCCTGTCAGGGGTAAATCCGTCAGACGGGTAACATTTGTGTTGCCGGCCACGGCGTCTACCAGAATGATCTGCGCGTCCCCGCCTATGCGCAGCAAAGATGCCGGAACAAGGGGTATATGCAGGTTTGTAATGATGTCCGCGACGCTGAAACCCTGCACTTCCCCGCCGTAGCAGAACTCACAGCGGAAGCCAAAATCCCGAAGGAGGCTCAGCAGGGAAAAGCCCGAACCAATCGCGTCATGATCGGGATAATCATGAGCCTGAATAATGACAGGTTTTTCCCTGTCCAGCACCCGCATCAGATCCTGAAAACACTTTGTCCGCATTCCCTTTTGGTTATTTTCCCCCGATTTTTTTCAAATCCCACTCCGCGATTCTGTTTTCAATGTACCCCCGTGTTTCCTCGCCGGCAGCTTCCATAAAATACTTCATTGCCGGGGGGATTCTGTTTTGCAGTGTATACTGCGCGGCTATGTAAAACAACATACGGGCCCTCAGTATTTTGTTTTTTTCGACCGTTACCTGCTGCATGATAAAAAGATCGGAAGACGGCTGCATATAGTACCTCGCCATGTGGTAAAAAAGGGACTCGCGGGGCAGGCGGCCCAGAACTTTCCCCAGATAGTCAAAGGCCTGTTTTTCGTTTCCCGCTTTTTTATAACACAGGGCCGCGAGAAGGTGATACGCATGTTCATCTTTTTCTATTTCGGCCGCCCTGATAAAGCAGGCGGCGGCCTGAGTCCAGTTTTCTTTTTTGTACTCCAGAATCGCCAGAGGCAGATTAAGGTAAGGATATTGGGGATTCATACTCTGAGCCTTTCTGTAGTCCGCATAGGCCGCTTCGATATTTTCCATGCCGTCGTAGATGCGGGCCCTGTAAAAGTAGGCAAGGCTGATTCCGGGATCCATCTCCAGGGCCTTGTTCAGGTCTTCCAGAGCCGCGGCAGTGCTGCCGCTGTTAGCCCGCAGTTTGCCCCTATCATAATAATTCCACGCAAAATCGGGAATCAGGCCGATGGCCTTTGTCAGGTCCGCTTCGGCTTCCTCCAGATCGCCCTTACCCACATGGGCCTTGCTGCGGTCGGTATAAGCAAAAGGATAGTCAGGCTGCCGTTCTATGGCCTGCGTCAGGGTTGTTGCCGCCTCCTCCGCTTTACCCTGGCGCAGTTGAGTATTGCCCAGTCCTATGAGGGCAACAAGATTGTCCGGATTTTTATCAAGGCTTTGGGTAAAGATTTTTTCCGCGTCGGCGTATTTTTTTTCGCGCAGAAAAATTTCTCCCATGGCGGCCTGGGCGCTGTCGTTCTGCGGATTGATTTTAAGAAGACGGTCAAGGATTTTTTTCTGTTCGTTTGTTTTACCCGCAGCCGATTCAATAAGAGACAGGGAGTACAAGGCTTTCTGATTGTCCGGGTCTTTGCGCAGAATCTCCTCAAGCTGAGCCCGCGCTTCATCAAACTGCTGTACCAGCAGAAAAACATCCGCCAGAAGCTGTTTTGCTTCAAGGGAATCAGGATCGCGCTTCTGCGCCTCCTCAAGGGCGCGGATGGCCTGTTCCGGGTCTCCCATGGACAGGGAATACGCAACCCCTGAATAGAGTTCATCTTCCTCGGGAAGCGGTTTTTCTATACTGCCCTCGGAACTTTCGGCCTGGCTCGCGCAGCCGGATACGCCAAGGCTCAGTCCCGCCGCGCAGAGGAGCAGAAGAATGGCAGCGGGGGTTCTTTTGTGTATCATCATGGGAAGAATATACTCCGAAAACACGCCCTTCTTCAACTTCCCGCGCCTCCCTGATAACTATTCTCAATTTCCCCCCGTACATACGTATTCAGGGCATCGGCGTTTACTTTTTTCGAGTCATCTATAGCGGTCTTTTGCACTTCGCGCAATTTAATTCCATAAAGCAAAGGTAAACGCCGATGCCCTGTACGTATTGCTTTTTTTTTGCAGGATATGCTATGCTGAGAGAGTAGCCAACATCTACCTGTAGGGCAACCTTGTGTTGACCCTGTGTAATCCGGGTGAATGGCCGGATTACTTGGCCCCCTTTTTTCTGCGCTTAACTATTACAGACACAGCATCGTATATGTGAATACATGTTTAAGGACAAGTTTTTACTATAACCCCGAACCAGCCGTCATTCCGGCGCTCGACGCCATGCAAGCAAGAGCACGCGAAGCGTGTTCATGATAACAAGACTTCAAAGCACGCCCCGATAAACGCACGCGAAAGCGTGTGATACTAAAAACGGAATAAGAAAATGCCGCATTTTCTTATTCCGTGATTGTGCCAGAACCGAGGCCCTATAAAGCTATTGTA
>JAISQU010000151.1 GCA_031274005.1 Spirochaetales bacterium | reverse complement strand
ATTTCTTATAGTGTAACGAATTACTATATTTTCTGACATCTACTTTCTTCCCTTATTCGACTTCTTCGACTTGGCGGTTAAAATTCTTTTTCCTGTCATTTAGCATAATCAAGGTACTACGAGCCTGTTGCGTTTTCGGGTCTTCCCGAAAATCGGGAGAGCCGTCTGCGGCTCACATGTATTAGAAGTCCGACAGGCTCCTGCCGCTCTCCCACAGCCCCGAAATATCATAGACCTCCACATTGGCGTCAAGAAAATCGGTAAACACCATGTACCTGTTGTCCGGCGAAAGGGTAAGCCCCGTGGGCTGGTTGCGGCCCCAGGTCCAGTCCACAACCTTCATCTGCGCGGCCTCAATAACCGTAACCTTGCCAAAGTCCGGCCCCTTCGTTAAATACGTGCGGGCATTATTAATGCCGCGCGAAGAAACAAAAAGGAACCTGCCGTCCGAACTTATGGCGAGGGTGTTAAGATTGTAACCCGCCCACACCCGTTTCTGAATCTTCTCATCGGCAAGCGTAAAACTCGTAACCCGGCCCGTCGCCATATCGCTGACATAGCCCAACCCCCCGGCGTCGTCCAGAACAATATGACGCGCCGCCCCCCGGCCAAAGGCAATGTTCTTTACTATTTTGAAATTCGCAAGGTCTATCTTGTCGACATTGCCCGTTGAGTAAATGCACACATACAAATATTTACCGTCGGCCGTCACAGCCATACCACGGGGAATACCCGACACAGGAATACGCCGCAAAAGTTTCCGCGACTCAACATCAATCACCGACACATCAAGAGAATTCCAGTTTGACACAAAAGCCGTTTTCTCATCAGGGCTTATCGTAATAACCTTGGGCCACCTGCCCCCCGTAGAAACAGACTCCAGATACTCAGGATCGTCGCCCCGCAGAATATGCACCTGCCCCGTCTCCATCTGCGACACCCATATCTCGTTCCGGCCGCGGATAAGCGCGGGCTCCACATATCCGCAATTATTTTTGTCCGGGGGCGTCAGGGTAATGCGCCTTTTGGGAGCAAGCCCGTCAAAAGGAATAATATCGACGCCCTTCTCCCCCAAAACAGGAACCACGAGCCGCTTCCCGTCGCGGGTAAAAATAACGCTCTTGGGCTGATGCCCGCTCAGCGTCTCGCCCGCCAGCACAAGCCGCGAGTCCGAACGCTCCAGCTTCTCCTCCAGGTACAGATCCTCTGACACGGTAAGGCGCACCGTCTTGTCGCAGTAACCCTCAGCGCGAAGAACAAGCTCCTGATAGCCGCGGGGAATACGGAAAGTGCGGGTCTCCTCCGTCTTGGCCCTCACCTCAAGCTCCCTGCCGTCCAGAAACACCTTCGCGTCCTGCGGAAACAGCTTCGCCGTAAAGTTTACCTCGGGATTCACCGCGAAAAGCCCCGCCCCCGTCAAAGACGCAAACAAAAACATAACCAGTCTTTTCATTACGCCACTCCGCGGTTCAAGCCTATACCAATAACGGCGTTATGTTAAGCTCGGGGAAGCCCGTGGCATCGGCCTTTACTTTTTTCGAGTCATCTACTGCGCGCCGGTGTCCCGGGTCAGGACATTCTCCAGCGTGAGCAGGGCGTCCGGGTCGGGTTCTTCGTTTTTTGCCAGAAAATACCGGACCAAATCCGTTGCCGCGGCTGCGAATGAATAGGGTTCGGAGATGCCCGCGGCCGTTGCGGCGGCCTCCTGAGTATTTCCGGCCGCGAGGTACGCGCTAAAAATATCCTGAAGAATGCGGTCCCGCGACTGTCCGGCCATCTGCGCAAGGGCGCCGCTTTCACTGAGCAGGGCGCGGCCTTCTTCCGTCCGGCCTTTTTCCATCTGCAGCTTGGCGGCGGAGATCAGAATACTGGTCCGGCTGTAGGCGTCTCGGATTTTTGAAGCTGTTTTTACGGCGGGGTCTGTATCTCCCACAGAAAGATACAGGCGGGCAAGCCGGGATGTATAGCTGTCCACGGCGAGGGCGGGAATCATCGTCAGTTCCGCATCCCGCAGGGGAAGACTGTTCTGAACGTCTTTGATCCTTCCCGCCTCTACCAGAAGAAAATCAAGCTGAAACAGGGTGGAAAGCCGCCGCGCGTTATTCGCGATAGCCGCCGCCGTTTCATAGGCCCTGTCCAGAAGCTGCTCGTCTTTCGCGTAGAGAGCCATTCTGCAAAGGGTCTCCGCGAGAATCCACGGATATTCAATCGTCATGGCGACGCGCAGGGCTGTGTCGGCGGAACTCACGCGCAACAGGTTTTCGGCTGTCCGGCCGACCTTTGCCGCCTCTTCCTGAGTACGAACAATAACCTGCATGGCGTCAATTTCGGCGGCGGCCCTGCCTGAGTATTCCTTTGCGCGGCGCTCGTTTTTAAGCCCCTGGTATACAAGCGCGATGCGGGAGTATATCTCCGCCTGGTCCCAGGGGCTTTCCATGCTGCCGATCTGCGAAAGCGTCAATTGCAGAAGATCCTGTGTGTCTTTAAGCAGTCCCCGGCTAAAAAAGCGCGCCGCGGACTGCGCCAAAATTTCCGTCTTTATGACCGGGTCATCCAGTATCAGGGCGGCGTCAATGGTCTGCCGCAGAAGACTCAGAAAATTCTCGCCGCCCGCAAGACAAATGTCGATAATTTCCTCAAACAAAAGGCGCTTGCGCATATCGTTTTCAAGCTGTGTAATGCGGAGCAGCTTTTCTCCCAAAAGGACAGCCGCCTCTTTGAGCATCCCCAGGTTGATGTAACGCCGGGTCAATGCCGTTGAATATTCTTCAAACCACAGCGCGGCGTTGTGCAGTTCCAGAACCTCTGAGATATAGGCAAGCAGGGTGACGGCGTCCGCGGTAAGGCCCGCGCTTGTGGCAATTTCAAGAATGCGGTCATATAACGAAAGCCGCCGCGCGGGATCAGGAATCCTGTCCGCGGCGCGCAAAGCAAAAACCAGCGGGCCGGATTTGATGCGGCCGTCGGTGTGCGGCGGCACAGGCGAGGGTTTTGCCTTGGGCGAGGATTCACAGCTTATAAGAAAAAACGCCGCGGCAAGCAGCGTATAAAAAATACGGAAGCTCTTCATTCCCGGCCTGAGCCTCCGCAGAACCAGAGCGGGCGGGCCAGACCGCCGGGAAAGGCGTCTTTTCGGGAAAAATCAGGAAGGCTGCCCGCCGCCTCCGGTAAATCCTGTACAAACCCGTCCTCAATGCCAAACTCATCCAGCATGGCAAGAATCCGCTCATATTCGGCGGCAGTGATTGTTCTCGTCCATTCTCCCGCGGGCCGCCGTCCGCCGGGCGTCCGCGCCGGAGGGCTGTACTGAAACATCAGCGAAAGAAGCGCCTTTCCAGCCAGGTTTTCGGCAAACCAGGCCAGCACGGCGCGGGTGTCGTCTGTCAGGCCGGGAAGCGCGAGGTGACGGACAATAACGCCGGAAACAAGAGCCTGCCCGCGCGGGTTTTCTTTGCGGCGCAGGGGCCGGGAAGCGGCCATTGCCCGTATGGCGGCCGCGGCGGTTTGGGGATAATCGGAAACCCCGAACAGGGCCGAACCCAGGGAAGAATCGAGAGTTTTCAAATCAGGCAGATAAATATCGACAAAATCATTCAGCAGGGGAAGAATATCTGTCCGTTCATACCCAGAAGAATTCCATACCACAGGCAGCCGAAGCCCCCTCTTTTCAGATTCCTTTATGCCCTCCGCCAGAGAAGGGATAAAATGTGTTCCTGTAACGATATTTATATTTTCCGCCCCTTTTCGCTGTAACATAAGGCATATATCCGCGAATTCAGGAATCTCCACAGTGCGGCCCAGCCCTCCGGCGGAAATTTGGTAATTCTGGCAAAAAAAACACTTCAGGGTACAACCGGACAGAAAAACCGCGCCGGACCCTCCCTCCCCGCAGATCACAGGTTCCTCTCCGTAATGAATCCCCGCCCAAGCTATTCTCAGGCGGGAATCGCAGCCGCAAAAGCCCTTTTCGCCGCGAGTTCTACGGGCCGCGCACTTGCGGCCACAGAGGCAGCACGGTTCATAGGAAGCGGAAACTGTCACATAAGCCCCTATTTATTCAGCCGTATCCTCTTCGGCGTATTCCTCATCGTAGTCATCAAGGTCATCCATGGTCATCTCAATGACCGCGCCGTTTTTGACAGGCACGTCAAACTGAGTATACGAATCCCCCTCAAAATCTATAAACTGAATATCGTAGGTATCCACTTCAGAAAGCGGAGAAGAGAGGGTTACGGTAAAAGATTCGCCGTCATCAAGGGTGGCGTTTACAAGATAATCGTCGCCCCATTCTTCAGAGGAAGCCGGGGAAATATAAATTTCTTCTACTTCATACCCCGTCGAGTTTTTCAGGGTAATTTTGGGCTTACCGGCCGGAGCTGCGGAAACAGTGAATAGCGCTGCGGCGAGCAGGACACACACAAGCATGCGTTTTTTCATAAGTAACCTCGTTTTTGTGGAATAGGATACTATACCTACCGACGATCGGACTCGAACCGATACATCCTCGCGGACGGTAGATTTTGAGTCTACTGCGTCTACCAATTTCGCCACGTCGGCACATTATTTAGCATACGAATTTTCTGAAAAAATATCAACTATGTTAAAAAGATACTCGCACCCCCTGACAGGGTGCCCCAATTTTTTCCGTGCGCCTTTTTTGCGAAGCAAAAAACCGGGCTTTCCGCTTCAATCTTTTGGCTGCGCCAAAAGGATTTACGCTGCAATCCCTGGCGCGGCCTAGGGGCTTCCGGTGATTTTGCACGGAAAAAATTGGTGCACCCCCCCCCCTTACAGCAGCGCCTTGACGGCATCGGCGAGTTTTGCTTTGAGCCGCGCGGCGCCGGCTTCGCCGTGCTTTGCGATTATCCGCACAAAATGGCTGCCCGCGACGGCGGCCTCGGCGTGGGGCATAAGGGCGTCTACCTGCTCCTTTGATGAAATGCCGAAACCGGCGAGGATTTTTGTTTTTTCTCCCTTGAGTTTATCCAGAAAAGCCAGATTTTCAGGACCAAGTTCCGTCCGCGAACCTGTAATGCCTGTTCTGAGAGCCGCGTAGAGAAAAGCCGGGCGCAGACCCAGTATGCGGCGTATTCTGTCTTCAGATGTTCCGGGGACGAGGACGGGCGCGACGCTTATTCCGGTTTTTTCTCCCGCGGCGTACAGGCCCTCGTCATAGTCCCAGGGCAGGTCGGGGACTATGAGGCCCGAAGCGCCCGCGTTTTTGGCTTTAAGAAGAAAAGCCTCCACCCCCGGGCGCACAACCAGGCTGCCGTAGGTCATAATAAATACCGGAACCGCAGGAAAGCGGGCCGCGCAGCGTTCCACAAGGCCGAAACCCTCTTTGACGGAAAAACCCGCCGCGAGGGAACGGGTACATGCGTTTTGTATGTCAGGCCCGTCCGAAGCGGGGTCGGAAAAGGGAAACTGGATTTCGAGATACGCCGCGCCCGCCTCAGCGAGGGCCTCGCATACGCTAAAAGAAAGTTCCCCGCTGGGGTAGCCCGCGACCAGGTGGCACATGAGGCGGTTTTTCATATCCGTTGAATCTCCTCTTTGAGAAAGGACTTCCAGTTTTCGCGGTCAAGTTCCCGCGCCGTAATAAACAGATCCTTGTCGCCCCTGCCGGACATATTGACCACAAGAACAGCGTCTTTGGGCAGGCCGGGGGCAAGGCGGATGGCCGCCGCTCCCGCGTGGGCGGATTCCAGCGCAAAGAGAATGCCCTCGTTCTTCGCAAAAAATTTTAAGGCCTCCAGAGCTTCCGAATCCATAGCCGAGGTAAACTCTATGCGGCCCGACTCCCCCAAAGCCGCGAGCTGCGGCCCTATGCCGGGATAATCAAGCCCGGCTGATACCGAGTAGGTGGGCAGAACCTGACCATCTTCATCCAGAAGGAATTTGCTTTTGTAGCCCTGAACAACGCCGGTCAGCCCCTCGCCCGACATGCGCACGGCGTTATTGCCCCGGCCTTTGCCGCGGCCCCCCGCTTCCACAGCGACCAGGCGGGGAAGAGCCGCCGCTATAAAGGGACTAAAAAAACCTATAGCGTTGGAACCCCCTCCGGCGCAGGCGACAAGCACAGAGGGACTAAGCCCCTGCTGCGCAAGCCGGGCCTGTACTTCTTTGCCTATGACGGACTGGAACTGCCGCACCATGTCGGGATAGGGGGAGGGCCCCAGGGCGGAACCCAGAATGTAAAAGGTTTCTTCAGGGTACGTGGCCCAGTCGCGGAAGGCTTCGTTGACAGCGTCCTTGAGGGTTTTCGCTCCGGCAAGGACGGGAACCACCTCTGCCCCGTACTGCTGCATCCAGAATACGTTGGGCTTTTGCCTGAGCATATCCACCTCGCCCATGTAGACGCGGCAGCGAAGACCCAGCTTCGCGCATACGGCCGCCACGGCGACCCCGTGCTGCCCCGCGCCGGTTTCGGCGATGATGCGCTTTTTCCCCATGCGTTTTGCCAGAAGCCCCTGACCCAGGGCGTTATTGATTTTGTGCGCCCCCGTGTTGGCCAGCCCCTCAAGTTTTATATAAATTTGAGCGCCGTCCAGAATCCGCGTGGCGTTTTGGGCAAACACCAAAGGGGTCGGCCGCCCCACATAATCGGTGAGCAGCCGCGTAAACTCAGCCTGAAAATCGGGGCAGCCCGCAATGTCTTTGAACGCCTCCTCAAGCCTGTCCAGAGGCCAGCGCAAAACCTCCGCCACATAGCGGCCTCCGTAAGGCCCGAAAAATCCGCCGCGCGGCTCTTTAACTGCCTGCATCCTCACTCCTTACGCTTTCAAACAGCGCCTTCATTTTTGCTATATCTTTTTTTCCCGGCGACGCTTCCACTCCGCCGCACAGGTCTATAAGTTCCGGTTTCCACCGTTTTATTATATCGCGGACATTCTCCGGCCTAATACCCCCCGCTATCCACAGCGGCCCGGATGTTTTTGCCGCATCGAGGATTTCCGCCGACAGTCTTTTTCCTGTTCCTCCCGCAGCGCCGGGCAGGCAGGCGTCAAGAAGAAAGCGGGGGGAGCTGCCCGCGGCGGCGTAGTTGCGTACAAGATCGGCGGTCTCCTGCGCGCTGCCCGGCTGGATGACGCCGTATGAGGGAAGGGCCTGCCTCGAATAGAAAGGGCCATCCGCGGGGCCGTGCATCTGGATAACGTCGAGCTTGCCTCTTTGAACGAGTTCTGCCACTTCATAAAATAGCTTTTCATTTGTTTCAGAGGGAACAATCACCGCGGCTTTCAGGGCGCGGGTTTCCGGCAGGGAAGAGACAAAGGCCGAGTCCGTCCGGCGGGGAGATTGCGCAAACACAAAACCAAGAATATCCGCGCCCAGGCTGTCCGCTGCAAGAACATCATCCGTATTTGTAAGGCCGCAGATCTTTACAAGGGGAGTTTGCCGGCCCGATGCAAGCCTTTGCCCCAGACGGCGGGCTATCTCATTCCAGAAAGGAAATGGCGCGGCGCGGCCGTCACGAAAACCCTGAATCAAAACAGCCGCCGCGCCGGGGTCGCGGACAAGGGCCTCGCCCGCCAGTATGCCGTCAAAGCCAAGAGAACCGGCCAAACAGGCGCCGGCGCGGCCTGAAACGCCTGATTCAAAAACAGTGCGGGAAGGCCAGTCCACAAGGCCGCGAACCAGAGGCGGTCGCAGAAGATCTATCGTAAAAGTTTCAAGGCTGCGGGAATTGACTCCTGTCAGCGGCGGCTTAAAATCCCGGACTTTCTCTACATCCTCCGGGGAATGAAGTTCCACAAGAGCCGCCATTCCCAAAGACGCGGCCCGCTCGTGCATGGCCCGGAGGCTGCGGGCCTCGAGCGCCGCCGCGATAAGAAGAACAGCGTCGGCCCCGGCCCGAAAGGAAACATCTATGTCCTCTTCGTCCAAAAGAAAATCCTTACGCAGAACAGCCGCTTCGGGCCGGGCCTTTTTGACTGCCATAAGGTCCGCAAGCGAGCCGTGGAAGTACGCCTCTTCGGTTAAAACCGACAAAAAGCCCGCGCCGCCCTCAATATAACGGCCCGCCAGAATGACAGGGTCAAGCTCTTCGTTTATAGCGCCCTTTGAGGGCGAGCGGCGTTTTATTTCGCAGATAACAAAGGGGTGCTCACCCTCAGGGCCAAAGGGCCTAAGGGGAAGCTCCCGCGCAGAAGGCAGGCAAAGCCCCTGTGCGTGTCCCTGCGCCCAGAGGCGTTTTTTACGCTGTTCGACAATTTCATCCCGTATGTTCATGGCGTTTCCTGTTACTATATATAGTAACACTTTAACCGGAATCGCTCAGCGTGTCAAGGTCCAAGATAGTTCCCGTTCGAAGCAATCTTCCCCGCTTCGCCGTTGACCAGGAAGCGTTGGTAATTTGGAGGATTGCCGGTTGAGATGTCCGGTCCTCCCAGAAGCTGCGTTGTAGTGTCGGCGCCGGGGGCCGGTTCGATGTTCGCCGCGGGGTTCGCCATCAAAGCGCTGGAAAGGGTAATAACCCTGCCGGAAGCAAGATACACCGTATTGCCGCTGTCCACCTCCGCGGAATCGCTCATGGCGAAGGTACTGCCGGTATTGACAGACACACCGCCGCCATTGCTTGTTGCGGTATTGCCTCCGATGCTCCCTCCTGACATTTCGAAGTTGGTAGTGCTGCCGGCAACATACACGCCGCCGCCGAAGACGGCGGTGTTCCCGCTGACGCTGCCCCCGTCCATGGTGAAGCCGCCGCTATCGGTAACATACACTCCGCCGCCGCTGGCGCTGGTGTTTGTCAGACTGTTTCCGCTGATGCTCCCCTCACTCATGGAGAAGCCGCCGCCGCCTGAAACGGCCACCCCGCCGCCGGACGTGTCTGCGGTATTCCCGCTGAGGCTTCCCCCGTTCATTTCAAAGACGCTGCTGTTGCCGTCAACAACAGCCCCGCCGCCGGACGTGTCTGCGGTGTTCCCGCTGAGGCTTCCCCCGTTCATGAAGAAGCTGCCGCTCACGTCAACACCCACCCCGCCGCCGTTATTTGCGCTGTTTCCGGTGATGCTCCCTCCGTTCATTTCGAAACTGCCGCTGGTAACATACACTCCGCCGCCGCGGTTGGTGGGCGTGGCGTTTCCGCTGATGCTCCCTCCGCTCATGATAAAGCCGCCGCTACCGGTAACATACACGCCGCCGCCTTTGCCGTTTGGCGCGGTATTTCCGCTGACATTTCCCCCGCTCATGGTGAAGCCGTAGCTGCTCTTAACCTCCACGCCGCCGCCGTTGCTCTGGGAACTGTTTCCGCTGATGATTCCCCCGGTCATCCGGAATTCACTGGTGTCTTCGGTACACACCCCGCCGCCGTTATTTGCGGTGTTGCCGCTGACGCTCCCTCCGTACATGACGAAGCTGCCGTTGGTAATATACACCCCGCCGCCGCTGCTGGGCGTGCTGTTGCCGCTGACGCTCCCTCCGTTCATACGGAGTTCGGCGGTTCCGCTGCTATCACGGTTAATATGTACCCCGCCGCCGTTGGCGTTTGAGCTGTTCCCGCTGACGCTTCCTCCGTTCATGGTGAAGATGCCGTTGGTATCAAGATACACCCCGCCGCCGTATACTGAGGTGTTTTCGCTGAGGCTTCCCCCGTGCATGATGAAGCTGCCTGCTCTAACAGACACCCCGCCGCCACGATAAGATGTGCCATTTTCGCTAATGGTTCCTCCGTACATGACGAAGCTGCCGTTGGTAATATACACCCCGCCGCCGCTGCTGCCGCTGCCGCCGCAGGTGTTTTGGCTGATGGCCCCCCCGTTCATGACGAAGCTGCCACCGTTAACATACACCCCGCCGCCGGTGCTGCCGGTGTTTTCGCTGATGGCCCCTCCGTTCATGACGAAGCTGCCACCGTTGGTAACATACACCCCGCCGCCGCTGCTGCCGGTGTTTTCGCTGATGGCCCCCCCATTCATGGTGAAGCTGCCGCCGTTAACATAAACCCCGCCGCCATTGCCGGAGAGATTTCCCCCTGTGATGGTAAGATTATCCCCCAGGATGACTTCGGCATTTTCTATATACAGCGCCCTTCCTGAATTTTGCGCGTTAATTTTATGATCGCCTGCCCCGTTGCCCGCGAGGATGATGGGGGGAAGATTGGCATAAAGACCGCTATCGGTTATTCTGATAAGACTAGCTGTATCGGTAGATGTGTCTGTGGTGATATTTCCGGAAATTCGGATGAGGGCGGGAACAGGCTGTGGTGTACCCTTGCCTTCCCATGTACTGCCAGAATACGCGTCCCTGATTTTTGTCAGCGCCGCTCCTACCGTCTTCAAGGCAGTGCCGGAACTGATTCCGTAATTAGCATCATTTCCGTTGTCCCCGTCCACAAACCACACCGTGCCATCATAGTAGTAGGTATAACTTACGGAGTAACTCTGCCTTGTTACCCCGTCCGGCGCGGTAACGACGACGGAAAGGGAGTTGACCCCCATTTCCAGTTGGGTACCGGTACTTACCGCTGTTCCGTTCAGCGTTGCCTCGATTTTTTGCCCCGGCCTGCCGCGGGTGATAGTTAAGGCGGGAGGGGCGGCAGTCCAGGCATCGAGAATGGAATAGCCATAGGTTGTGGAAGAAAAGCCGCTTACTATGCTGATACCCGTCAGATTCGCCAGATTCGCGTTGGAAGAGGCAAAATCGCTTTCCCCCAGGCTGAGGGTACTGCCGCCCCCGTCCCATCTATCGGTGATAAGGCCGTCACGGACGATTATCGTCTGGACAAGGGTCTTTATTTTGACGTATTTTTCCCGGAAAAATTCTATCCTGGCTACATAATTCCCCGAAGGCAGGGGATCTATTGCCAGGGTAAGGCTGGTTTCGGTAAAGTTCGTTCCCTCGCCAAAGCCGCTGTCCTTACGATAGCGCTCAAACCGGCAGGCGTTCCCGCTTGCGTAGTCCTCAAGGCTGGAGTACAGGGTAATTTCCACCGCGGTAATTGGGGTGTCCGGATCAGGCGCGGCGTTGAATGCGGGGAAGGCAATTCCGAGGTTAACGCTCCCGACGCCGCTTGAGGAGAAAAGCGATACCGTAACCGTAACCGCGCCTTCCTCTATATGGCTTGCCGTCAGGGTAACGCTCGCTTCGGCGCTTTTAACCCCGCCGTTATAACCCTCCACCGTTACCATATCCCCCTGCTGGGGCGCGCTGCTCAGGCTTACCGCGCAGGAACCGCGGCCTGTAACATTACTGAGGCTGCCCAGAACATCGCCCCCCCGGCTGACGGTTATATCATAATAGGAACTTGCCGGCGCGTCGGGGAGGGCTGTTTTAGCCCCTGCCCCTGTTATATAGATTACAAGAGTATTCGGCCCCGGCTCCTGCCTGTCCTCAGACCCGGAGTTCAGGGGATTCAGGCATCCAAAAAGAATAAACACGCAAAAAAGTAAAACCAGCGCCGCGGTTATCATTCTTTCCCAATTTATTTGGGCTAGGGGCTGTTCCAAAGTCTTCATATTCCTACTCCGCATCCACAATCAGGCTAAAAAAACCCGAATAGAGTATTCCGCCTATCTCCGCCAGCACATTCACCGTATAAAAACCCGGCGCCGCCGGAGCGCTTAAATAAAGGGTCGGTCCGGTCGCAGCGTATGAATTTTCAGGAACACTATCGAAATAGACATACCAGTCTGTAACCTGTTCGCTATCCACCATAACAATTATTTGCTGACCGGGCTGCAGGCTTGGCGTTGCGTTGCTGGTAAAGGTTATGGCCTGAAGTTCCGCGTCGGTAATGCCGGAGATGCTAATCCCCGGACCATAATTCACACTTACTTCGTAGGCCGCCTCAGTAATTTCGTCCTCGGCTGTTACGGTGTAAGTTACCGGGCCGGTAAAATCCTGCTGATCGCCTGAAGCAGGGCTGACCGCTGCGCCGGAGGCAACGGCAATGTAAGGACTCAGGCTGCTTACATCCGTCCCGTAGGGCAGGGTTATCGTTATATCGCTGCCGTTTATGCTTCCTGAATCGTTTTCCGTTCCTGTGCCAATCCCGTACTTTAACCCGCCTATGGTGAAGTAGAACTGCGCTATCTCCGCCGCGGCGGACTTGAGAAGCGCCTCTACGGTAACCTCATGGGCCGGCATGACAAAGCTATAGCTGGCCGCCGTACCGTCGACCTGTACGCTCGCCGCGGTATCCCCCGTCTTATATACTTTGGGGCGGCCCCCCATCATGGTGTATCCCGTATCAACGCTTACCGTCAGGGCTATAGTCTGACCCGCCACCCCCGCGGATAGTCCCGGAGGGCTGGTAGCAAGAGTACCGTGAGCGGGGGAAGTTACGGTTATCCCGAATAGAGAGAGGGGAAGATTCAAACCCTCTATTCCCTTATCAGGTATTGGTCCCGCATCCCCCGCGGCGGCGGTGTAGGTATGGTTGGAGATGTCTCCCGCGGATACCGTAAACCAGACTCTTTTGTCCGCAGACAGACCCAGATCGCCGGAAACCGGAACCGCCATAATCCATTCTCCGCTGAGGCCGTGGGTTCCGCCGCTATAGCCGGCCGGAAGGCCAATCGCGGCGCTTCCGATTTTGGTTGTCCGCTCCGCGTCGCGGTAGGCGCTTACGGTAATGTCTCCGGTTAAATCCAGGCCGGCAGGTTTTTCTACCGATACCCTTCCGGCCAGCATCACAACGGAAACAAAATACTCGTCCGTAAAGGTATACGCTGCCGTGGTGGTAAGCCGGGGATAGATATAGGCTACAGGATTTATTCCCGCGATTTTACCGTCCCGGCTCAGCCTGACAAGAACTTCGTAGGATCCCGCGGGAATATTAGCCAGGAAACCGTAATAGCCTTCACCACGAAGGTCTATGGATATAGCCGAACCCGAAGGAAGGGGCTGTAAAATTATGAGCGCCTCGCTCAGGCCTGCGTTTATCCCGGCCGTATCTATATTCCAGGCAAAGACCCCCGGATCAGCTTCCGCTTCTATGGGGAGGGCCTCCAGGCTTATCGTTGTACCTGTACTGACTCCATTGCTTATCGTTACGGCCCCGGAACCCGATGCTGCCTTGTAGTAATCAGGCGGGCTTCCGACATACCCGTCCGCGGTTACATTCCAGCTTCCCGCGTCCAGGCTTACAGTCTGCGGGTTTGCCGCGTTGTCCATAGTGACATCGGGTTTTACTCCCGTAGTATCGCTGAATGTAATAAAGCGCCGGGTAAAGGAGGGGCTGTCCGGCATGAGGCTTTTTGCGCCGCCGCAAGCGGCGCCCTCCGGCATAAGAACGCCCTTTCCGGGGCCTTCAAAATACACCGTAACCAGCCCCTGGTCCGCCGAATCATCCCCCGGAGAAATCCCCTGGCACCCGGACAGAAAAATCAGCGCAAAAAGCGGCAAAAGAAAAAAACCCGCGGCCGTCCCGCGTGACTGCAATTTTTTTGTTCCGCACGTATCTTCGTTCATTCTTCCTTATCCGCTCCTACAGTCCCTCTACGCTGATTACCGCTTCTTTTGAATACAAGCGGCCGTCCTTCTCTACCCGCACGCTTATTGTATGTTTGCCCGCGCTGAAGTCCCGCGCGCTCATGTTCAGGCCGGCTGATGTTTCCCCGCTCATTGCCGCCCCGTCCAGGTACCATTGCCACGAGGCGTAGGGCCCGCTTGCCAGCAGGTTCAGCGGGGTATCGTCTTTCCAGACAAGAACCTGGTCCGAGAGGTCTATACTTTCATCCGCCGGGCCGGTAAAGGTAAAGCCGACAGCCCCCTGACCCTGCGCCTTCACCGTTACGGTATAGGTCCGGGTACTGCCCTCCCCGCCGCTTACCGCGTAAGTTTTGGAGTTGGTAAAATCATCCACCGTCCCCGGCGCGGGGTTTATGGCCGCTCCGGGAAAAATAGTAATAACGGGACTCAGGCTGCTTACATCCGTCCCGTAGGGCAGGCTTATGGTTATATCTGTCCCGTTTATGCTTCCCGATCCGCTTTGCGTTCCGGCGCCAAACCCGTAGGTCTTTCCGTCAATGCTAAAATAAAAGGCGAGCAGAGAGGCGGGATCTCCCCGGTACACGGTGATTCTATAGTCTTTAAAGCTGACCCCGTTTTGCGCCCTTACTCTCAGGGTAAAAATATTGATCGCCGCGTCCAGAGGGCAGACAACATCCTCCGCGTCCCCAGCGGGCTGTGCGTTCAGCGTAAGCGATGCAGAGCTGTCCAGCAGCGTTCCCGCTATGGTAACGGCAGTGACAGCTTCGCTCACACCGGCCGTATACTCCGCCGCGGCGCCGTCAAAGGAGGGGCTCAGGTCTATAGCCCCGCCGTCTATCTGAATGTCCGCCAAAGCCGCGGTAAAAGACAAACACCGCAGCGCCGGAAGGGTATAGGGTTGAAATTCCCGCAGCCTGTCGGGACTTTTAAGGATAAGGGTGAGATGATATTCGTCGTCCAGGGCGGCCCCGGTTATTGTAATAAGAACCGTATCGGAGCTTTCCTGCACGGCTGTACAGGCCGCGCTTCCCGGCGTTCCGCTGTAAAGAAGTTCAAGAGAAAGGGAGTAATTGCGGGGATTGTGCAGCCTTACCGCGATAAGCGAATCCCCCGGAGGTATGGCCACGGCTCCATCGGGCCGGGTCACGGGCGTTTGCCCTTCGGGAAGGCGGCGGCCCGACCAGCCTGTTGCCGTCGCGACGCCGGTATGCTCTTCGATAAATTCCATGGGCGAGTTGGCAAGAAGATCGCAGCCCGGAAGAAGGGTGAGCGGGCAGAAGGCGGCGAGGAGCATAAAAAGAGAAAAGGAAAATTTTTGGGCCTTTTGTGACTTCGCCCCGCTTTTTTCCGGGTTTTTGTTTTTTTCGGGAGGGAGGCAAGCGCCCGGGGCATAAGGGGTGATATAGAAGCCTGTTGCACTTGGGGCCAGGCCATTGCCGCAATGGCCTGCGAGGTTCAAGCCCAAGCGTCCCGAGTAATGCGTTTTCGGGTCTTCCCGAAAATCGCAGAGCCGTCTTCGGCTCACATTCGTTAGAAGTCCGACAGGCTCATACGTAAAATCCCGCTGCGGAGGATAATTCTTTTTACCCATAGGCTTCCGCTCCTTACAAGCAATCGTGATTTTCCACAA
Organism: Spirochaetales bacterium; assembly: GCA_031274005.1. Classification (GTDB taxonomy): domain Bacteria; phylum Spirochaetota; class Spirochaetia; order DTKZ01; family DTKZ01; genus JAISAF01. Next base: position 321 of record JAISQU010000151.1, on the reverse strand, counting down.
AGCCCTTGATAGTGATAGCTGTTGTACTTTAGCACAGAAAACCGGAGAACGCAAGGACATATCCAAACTGACCCCAAAGGTCATAACCGACAAGAATGGACACAAGCAAACCGTCTATGTTAGGCTATTCTTGACCCATAACTCGATGATTGATTACATATTTCAGGAATTTCTAACCGCAAAGTCGAAAAAGTCGAAGAAATTTTTGCTGGAAGCCCGGGTTTTACCTTGTTATATCCAGGTAATTTGTAAGATTTGAGATAAAAACAGGAAATACCACGGTTTTTCCTTCTTTTTCTTCCCTTTTTCGACTTTTTCGAC